>JAEZIB010000112.1 GCA_023416275.1 Bacillota bacterium
TTCTTTTATTGTGTATGCATTAAAAGTCTACTCTTCTCGTTGCTAAGATATTAAATATGACCCACATATTTTTTAAGTTGTAATTCTGTGAAAAAGTATAAGGTAGAATACTTATTGCATTTGGCAGTAAATAATGTTGAGTAAGAATTTTTACCTTATGGTGTATAGTAGTGTTAGGGGTGAGTGTTGATGTTTAATGTGGGGCAATACTGGAATCCAAAACAGGCTTTGTTAAAACAAAACTTGAAAGACTGTAAAATAGAAGAAGCAAAATTGCAACTACATGAATTACACTCAGTAGTACATTCGGCTGAGATTTATGAAACTCAAATTCAATCTTACTTGGATGATATTTTTAATGGCTTGAGTGACATAGTATTCCGCATAATGCCGCCTAAGCATAATGCAACGATAGCGTGGAACGTATGGCATATTACTAGGATTGAGGATTTGACTACAAATATTCTAATAGCAAATTCAGAACAAGTATTGAATACTGAATGGCTAAAAAGGATGAAGGTAGATATTAAAGACACAGGAAATGCTATGAGTGATCAAGAAATCATTTCTTTTAGCAATGAGGTAAGTCTGCAGGAGCTGCGAAATTATCGCAATGCTGTTGGAAACAAAACAAAGCAAATTATTGAAGATTTAAAGAAAGAAGATTTGAAACGTAAATTTGAACAATCCCAATTCAATAAGATATTAGAGGTAGGAGGGGTAACGGAACATCAAAAGTCTAGTTGGTTATTAGACTTTTGGGGTAAAAAGACCGTGGCTGGTATTCTTCTAATGCCTGTTACCCGGCATCAAATTGTTCATTTAAATGATTGCAGTAAAATAAAAGATAAATGCAGCAAAATATGTATACCTAAAAAGTGATACAAGATATTGCATATAAATTCAGAGATTGCGTTTTTTATTAAATCCTAAACACTATCAAGAAGTAGCTGTTGCAAAACAATAAAAATATATATCTACGAGTTAACTGCTTAAATAGTTTCCCGTACAGTATATATCTATGGATTGCTCCCGAAATTGATGCTGAATAAGTCATCAGTATACAGAAATTGTTGTTTTGCAACAGCTTTTTGTTTTAGCTTAATAATATTTTTCAACTTTTTCCTTCAACTCTATTGATAGAAACTTTGCAGCTGTTCATATCGAGGGGTTCCATTATATAAGAGAGCATATTAGGAGAAAAATAATTTTCTAACCATGGGGGTAAATGACTGCAAATAATCTCCAATTTACTAAATTGAGCATTTTCAATAAAAGCTTTTAGAGCTTTTTTTGAGGATATCTCGGGATGTTTTTGCTGTAATTCCATTAGATTAAAAAAATATACTCCTGGTATTTCCGTTTCTACTGGTGAAGTAGGCAGTTCCATTAAAGCAAGATTTTTTTTGCTTGAATATTCTTCTACATCAGAAAGTATTTCATCTAGTATAGCATTAGAAATGTCTGATGTTTCAAAAATCGCAAAGCCCATTCTATCGAAAATGATATAAGGAATCCCAGACATTGTTTTAGCAATAATAATTTTGCAGTCCTTCAATTTAGAAATGACTGTTTTAACGCAATCTCTAGTATCAGAAATTGAAGATAAAGGAGCCAAGGAATAACTAACTATATCTTCTATCTGCCAAATATCAGTGGATTTGTTATATAGAATGATACTAGAACCTTCTTCAAAATTCGTAAGCTCACTTTCAGAATTTACAATAATAGCAATTTTATTTGACATCAGATCGCCTCCTAATTATGATGCTCAACTTTCAACCAAAAGGTTGAACCTAAATTTTTAGCTTGGAAAGCCGAGCTAGAATATGTAAATTAATAAAAAAGAGCAAATCAAGTTGTTGACCTGATTTGCTCCATTGCATTTCCAAAATAGTAATTTACTTTATTATATGTGGGTTTATATAAATAAGCAACTAATATTTGTAGATGAACAAAATATAGCTAATATTTGTGAGTATTGTATAAATATGATGCTAATCTGATACATATTATTGACATATTCGTGCATTGTGAATAATTCGAAATGCATATATAATCGAAGTAAGCTAAACGAAAACAACAGACGACGAAGTCTCATATCCCAGTATTATGTGGGTTGTGAGACTTTTTTATTAACATAAGCAATGTTGGCTCGCCAACTTGCGTTGTTTAATAAGCAATGTTAGCTTATCAGCAGAAGTTGTTTTTGTTCAGTAGTTTAATAATTATCAATAGACGAAGAGGTCTTCAAACATTCACAATATGTCATGTTTGAGGGCCTTTTGTTCTAATTACTAATGTACAGAGTACAGCAGAAATGGGAGGTATTATTATGAGACAGGTAGCTATTTATGGTAAAGGCGGAATTGGGAAATCTACAACAACACAAAACTTAACAGCTGGATTGGGCGAAATGGGCAAAAAAATTATGATTGTAGGCTGTGACCCTAAAGCAGACTCCACAAGACTTATACTGGGAGGACTCGCACAGCAGACTGTTTTGGATACACTTAGAGAAGAAGGCGAAGACATAGACTTGGATTTGGTTATGAAAAGAGGTTTCGCAAATATCAATTGTGTTGAGTCTGGAGGACCTGAACCGGGTGTTGGCTGTGCAGGCCGTGGTATTATTACTTCAATTGGACTGTTGGAAAGACTTGGAGCCTACGAAGATGATTTAGACTATGTTTTCTATGATGTATTGGGTGATGTTGTTTGCGGAGGTTTTGCAATGCCAATACGAGAAGGAAAGGCGCAGGAAATTTATATTGTTGCAAGTGGAGAAATGATGGCTCTTTACGCTGCAAACAATATTTCAAAAGGTATCTTGAAATATTCTAGTACAGGTGGCTGTAGACTTGGAGGTATTATTTGCAACAGTCGTAAGGTTGACGGTGAGGCAGCACTTGTTGAAGCTTTTGCAAAGGAACTTGGCTCACAAATGATTCATTTTGTTCCTAGAGACAACATGGTTCAAAGGGCAGAAATACATAAGAAAACAGTTATTGATTTTGATTCAACCTGCGGTCAGGCAGATGAATACAGGGCTCTTGCAAAGAAGATTGATGAGAACAAGATGTTTGTTGTTCCAAAGCCTCTTTCTCAGGATAGATTGGAAGCACTACTGATGGAACATGGAATTATGGATATATAACTTTATTTAAGAAAGGTGGATAAAATATGTTACTAATAAGAGCAATTATCAGACCGGAGAGAACCAATATTGTACTATCTGAATTATTGGCAGCTGGTTTTCCTGCGGTAACAAAGATGGATGTTTATGGTAGAGGTAAGCAAAAGGGTATAGTGATAGGAGATGTTCAGTATAATGAAATACCCAAAGAAATGCTGTTACTAGTTGTAAATGATGAAGACAAGGATGATGTTGTTAAAGTAATAATGAGAAATGCAAGAACAGGTGAAAAGGGTAATTTTGGAGATGGTAGAATCTTTATCAGCACAGTAGTGGATGCTTATACCATCAGTACTGCTAAACAAGGACTGTAGGAGGGAAAGCTTATGAAAGAGATTATGGCCATTATTCGTACTGATAAGGTTAATATAACTAAAGAAGCTCTTGGAAACGCAGGCTTTCCTGCATTTTGTTGCAGACCATGCCTGGGAAGAGGGAAAAAAAGTCTTGATGCGGCGGTTTTAAACTATATTATGGAAACAGGAGAACTACCTGTATCTAAAGTTGGAGAGGCATTTACAGAAACTGCGAGACTTATTCCAAAAAGAATTTTAACTTTAGTAATTGAGGATGAACAAGTAGATATGGCGGTTAAAACTATATTTAAAGCTAACCAAACAGGCAATCCTGGTGATGGAAAAGTATTTGTTCTACCAGTAGAAGAAACCTACAAGGTTAGAACTGGTGAAAACATACTATAAAATATTGGGGGTGAGACAAATGAATGTAAGAAATATTGTATTGGATAAATACGGAGCAAAGGTTTATAAAAATCGAAAAGAACATATTATAGAGGTTAATGAAGAGACTAAGCAATTGCCTATTGCTGCAAATACAAGAAGTGTTGCCGGGATTATGACTAATAGAGGATGTTGTTATGCAGGATGTAAGGGTGTTGTACTCGGCCCCCTGAAAGATGTTTTAGTACTGACGCATGGACCTATTGGTTGTGGCTTTTACTCTTGGGGGACCAGAAGAAATAAGGCAAAGCCTGAGGATGGAAGAAACTTTATTGAGTACTGCTTTTCAACAGACCTTCAGGAGTCAGATATTGTATTCGGTGGTGAGAAAAAGCTAAGGCAAGCAATAAAAGAGGCAATGGAAATATTTCAGCCAAAATGCATAATGATTTGTTCTACTTGTCCCGTTGGCTTAATAGGTGATGATATTCATGCAGTAGCAGCTGAGACGGAAAAGGAATATGGTATATCCTGTATGGCATTCAGTTGTGAGGGATATAAGGGAGTAAGCCAGAGTGGCGGTCATCATATTGCTAACAATACTTTAATGAAAAAAGTTATAGGTACAGGAGATGCAGAGCCTACCAAAAAGTTTACTGTAAATATTCTTGGTGAATATAACATCGGCGGTGATGGGTGGGAAATTGAAAGATTTTTGAAGAGAATTGGATATGAAGTAATAACCGTCTTTACCGGCAACGGAAGCTATGAAACAATGAAGAATGCACATACGGCAAATTTGAATATAGTACAATGTCATCGTTCAATTAACTATATTGCAGAAATGATGAAAACAAAATATGGGATTGACTGGATAAAAGTAAATTTTATTGGTCTAGGTGCAGCGATACAATCACTGAGAGATATGGCAACATATTTCGGTGATCAGGAGCTTATAGATAGAACAGAAGCAGTTATAGCTGATGAGCTTGCAAATATAGCAGAAGAAAAAGAATATTATTACTCTAAATTGAAAGGCAAAACAGCAGCACTTTATGTTGGTGGTTCACGTTCTCATCATTATCAAAATCTGCTTGCAGATTTTGGAGTTAAAACAGTACTTGCAGGGTATGAGTTTGCTCATAGAGATGATTATGAGGGCAGAGAAGTTATTCCGACGATAAAGGAAGATGCGGACAGTAAGAATATTGAACATATTGAGGTCAAAAAGGATGAGCAGAAGTACCATGCATATTTGACGGAGGAGCAATACGAGGACTTAAAGTCAAAGATACCTTTGGAACAATATTGTGGAATGATTAAAACGATGGATGATAAAAGTGTGGTTGTAGATGATTTAAATCACTTTGAAACTGAAGAGTTTATCAAGCTGCTTAAACCAGATATGTTTTTCTCGGGTATAAAAGACAAATATGTTCTTCAAAAATCAGGGGTATATTCAAAACAATTGCACTCTTATGATTATAGTGGGCCATATGCTGGCTTCAATGGAGCAATTAATTTTGCAAGAGATGTAGCTATGGGGCTTTATACTCCCGCATGGGGCTTGGTAACACCACCCTGGAAAAATAAATCAACACTTAAGGCTAAACTAGTAGGAGGTGAGGAATAATGCTGAATTTAACTAAAAATGAGATTTCAGATAGAAGCGCACTTAGAGTAAACCCATGTAAAACCTGTCAGCCTGTTGGGGCAATATATGCAGCACTTGGAGTACACAATTGTATGCCTCATAGTCATGGATCACAAGGTTGTGTATCATATCACAGAACCTTTTTGAGCAGACATTTCAAGGAACCAGCAATTGCCTCCACAAGCTCATTTACAGAGGGCGCATCAGTATTTGGAGGAGGAAGTAATCTCAGAACAGGTGTAAAGAATGTTTTTGATATATATAATCCTGACATTATTGCTGTACACACTACTTGTCTTAGCGAAACCATCGGAGATGATTTAAACGCATATATTCAAGATATGGATGTTCCTGATGGGAAGCTGGTAATACATGCAAATACACCTAGTTACGTAGGTTCACATATATCTGGCTTTTACAATATGATGGCAGGTTTTATTAATTATCTTTCTGAATCAACAGGTAAATGTAATGGTAAAACTGCAATTTTTCCAGGATATGTTAATCCGGGCGATATCAGAGAGATGAAAAAAATTGCAAATTATATGAAGGTTCCTTTTACAATGTTCCCTGATCAGAGCGGAGTAATGGATGTTCCGATGACAGGTGATTATTCAATGTATCCAAAGGGCGGTACTCGTATTCCTGAAATTGTTGGATTAGGAGATTGTAAAATGGTTTTGGCGTTAGGTGAGCTTACAAGTGAAGAACCTGCCAGCATATTAGAAAGAAAATGTAAGGTACCATATACATTACTTCCACTGCCTATTGGAATAGAAGCTACTGATAAGTTTATTATGGAATTATCGCAATTGTCAAATGAAGAGGTTCCTTATGAACTGGAAGAGGAACGTGGACAATTGGTAGATATAATGCTTGATGCTCATGCTTACTTTTATAACAAAACAGTAGCTATATTTGGGGATCCTGATACTGTGCTTGGATTAACTCGAATGGTGCTTGAAATGGGTATGATTCCTAAGTACGTTTTAACAGGTACACCAGGAGAAAATTTTGTTAGACTGGCGGAAAAAATATTTGAACAGTACGGAGTTGAAGGCTGTACTGCAAAAGCAGCAGGAGACTTGTTTGAATTGCATCAATGGATTAAGAATGAAAAGGTTGATTTAATGATAGGAACTTCTTATGGTAAATCGATTGCAAGAGCTGAAGATATTCCTTTTGTTCGTGTAGGGTTCCCTATTCTTGACAGATACGCACATCCGTATTTTCCAATAGTAGGATACAAAGGGGCATTAAGATTAGTAGAAAAGATTTCAGAGGCATTAATGGACAGACAAGATCGGACCTGTTCAGATGAAGATTTTGAAATGGTTATGTAGAGTAATAGATCATCAGCAATGGGGCTGTAACACAGGGCATATCTGTGTTACGGCCTTTTTGAATATAGAGATTTATTTGTTAAAGGGGGTTGAAGAAGATGGAAGCAACAATTTTAGATGAAAGAAAGGCCTTTATTATAAATGGGGGAACAGAAAATAGCCGTAGTTCTGCTGCAAAAGGCATCAAATGTGATAGTGATAGCCTGTCAGGTACGGTAAGTCAAAGAGCCTGTGTATATTGTGGAGCCAGAGTTGTGCTAAATCCCATTACAGATGCTTTCCATATTGTTCATGGCCCTATTGGATGCGCAAGCTATACTTGGGATATTCGTGGGAGTTTAACCAGTGGAAGTGATTTATACCGAAATAGCTTTTCAACAGATTTAAGTGACAAAGATATTGTTTTCGGTGGGGAAAAGAAGTTGGCTGCTGCAATTGAAGAGGTTATAGAAAAACATAATCCTAAGTTAATATTTATATATTCTACTTGTATTGTAGGAGTTATAGGTGATGATGTAGATGCAGTTTGCAAACAGGCAGAGAAAAAACATGGTACCAGGGTTATTTCAGTAAAATCTCCTGGATTTTCAGGCAATAAATCATATGGTTATAAAATGGCTTGTAATGCGTTATTACAGCTTATAGAGCCTCATAAAAATCAAGCAAAAGTTAAAGGTGTTAATATTCTGGGAGATTTTAATCTTGCAGGAGAGATGTGGATAATAAAAAACTATTTAAAGAAGATTGGTATTCCAGTAGTATCAACCATTACAGGGGATGCGTGCTA
>JAEZIB010000149.1 GCA_023416275.1 Bacillota bacterium
CCACAAGGGTTTTGCATATTACCTATAGAGGATTTGTTTTTAATAGTGAGTCTGCCCAGTTGCTATAAGAATGCAAAACAGCGTATTTCAGACATTTACATCGGATCAGATTCTACAAAGCTGATGAAATACATAAAGAAGGGAACGTATGAAAGTATACTTGATTTATGTGCAGGATCAGGTGTGCAAGGATTAAATGTTGCTGCTTATGCAGATAAGGTGGTGGAAGTTGAATTAAATGATATTGCATATAATGCCGCTCTCCTGAATGCAAAAATCAACGGTGTGAGTCAGGATAAATATGAGGTCCGTAAAGGCGATTTATATAATGTTGTTACCGAAAAATTTGATTGTATCATTAGTAATCCGCCCTTTGTTCCGGTTCCTAAAGATATAACTTTTCCTTTGTGCGGAGACGGCGGAGAAGACGGACTGGATATTGTAAGAACAATAGTTGGTGGGTTTGAAAATTATTTGAAACCTTCAGGAAAGGCATATATGGTACTTGAATGTATTGGAAATGAAGAGAAGCCTTATGTGGTGGATTGCATGAAAGAGGTCTTGAAAACCGGAATAATAAATGTTTCCATGATTAATAGGCAGCAAATCGAGTTTCAGGCGGATGCATCTGCAAAAATAGCAATTTCCATATACGATGATCCCCAAAACTATGATTTGTACTATAAGGCATGGATGAATATGTTTAAAAGAAATAATGCTACATATATATATCCCGTTGTTGTTGAATATGTCAGTAATGACAAAGAGCTGGAAGTTAATTACTTGAGAAATTACAGCAAATGGTCATTGGATTCTAAATTTGAAGTTACCTCTGGAGTTGAGATTTCTGAATGTAATAAGCAATATTTCGCAGCTTATGAAAAAGGGAAAACAAAAGCTGTTTTCGATGAAGAAGTAAAAGACTTACTTGAGATCAACGGGAACAAGAGTTTAAGGAGCATGATAAAGGATTGCATGGATACGGGTGCTTATATTAAAAAAATAAAAAGTACATTAAAAGCAGTTAGTGGCTTGGAAGCTCAGGGAATTATAGTAAAAAAATAATAATATTGATATATTGTTAATTGATACAATATATAAATTATAAAAGAGAGGAGGAAGTACTTATGGATTTAATGATGGATGAATATATGAGCCCTGAAATTGTAGTGGACGATGGCAGAGTTGAACCGCAAGCTCTTGTGCTTGTGAATGTCAATGTACTTGTGAATGTAAACGCAAACGTAAATGCCAATGCAAATGCTAATGCAAACGTAAATGCAAACGTTTAAACAGCAGGTAAAGAACAATAGAGGAGCTCTGAGGTGGAAAGCCTCCTTTCAGCTCCTCTCAAAAAATAAGGGGTGTAGAGGTAAGACGTGAAACATATATTTATTAGAATTATAAGCGAAAAGAAAAAATCATTTATTTTTCTAACTTTAATTAATATTTTTGTTATTGCAATGGGAGTCTTACTGCCCTATCTGAATGGTAAATTCATTGATCTGCTGACATTAAGAGAAAGATACAGGGTTATTCTGGAGATGTGCATGTTGATTTTAGTAATTGGACTTGCCAGCGTGCTCCTTTATTATATAAAACAGATTCTGGAGGCCAGTATAAGGTTGAAATCAGCTTACTCCATTAAGCTGGAGGTTGTTGAGCACATCAGAAAGATACCGATACTGATTTATAAGAAATTTAATCCCTCTTATTTGAATCAAAGGACTGAGCAGGACATAAGTGATATTGTAGCATTTATTATTGCGAATTATGCAACTGCTTTTATTAATTTCGTACAGATTCTTGTGCTGTTGTTTATAATCTTTAGAATCAGCAGAAATATAACCATAATGATGTTGATTTTTTTCCCCATTTACTATTTTACTTATTTAAAGTTCAGAAGACCTTTATACGATAGAAGTTATGAAGCAAAAGAAGCACAGAATTCTTTTTTTAATTCATTAAATGATCAGTTTACTTTTATGGAAGATATTAAAATTAATTCTAATTATGAAAATAACAATAACTATTTATTTTTTGAGTTTAATAATTATTTTAGAAAATATATCAATTATATAAAAACAAGTGGAAAATTTTCATCTTTGGATGGGATTATTTCTATTGTTTTTCAGGTGGCTGCTTTCTTACAGGGAGGCTGGGAAACCCTAAACGGAAGAATGTCCATTGGTGAATTGTCTATTATTAGCACATATTTTGCAATGGCTCTTCAGGTAATAAAGTATTACTTTGAATTAGGTAAAAACTATCAAAATGTAAAAACTTCTATAAATAGATTAAATGAAATATTTGAAATTGAAGTTGAACATGATGGTAAATTAATTATAGAAAAGATTAATTCTATATCATGTGATCTTACCTTTAAATATGATGACAGTAAGAACTTAATAGAAAAAATAAAAATTGACATACAAAAAGGAAATATATGTAGTATAGTTGGTAAAAATGGAAGTGGTAAATCAACTATTTCCAAACTATTGATTGGTATATTGAATAGTAACGATGTATATTATAATGAGAATAGAATTAGTTCAATTAATATGATGAACTTGAGAAGTAAAAAAATTTTATATATTTCTCAATCTTTAATGTATCCAAACCGAACTATTAAGGAAATATATCAAGAATTTAACGAAAATATAAACTTAAATGAAGTGTTAGAAAAAATAAAGGATATAAATCTAAACGATGAAGAGGATATAATAAATTTTTACAATGAAAATTGGGATAGAAACGTAAACTCACTATCAGGTGGAGAAAAGCAAATTATATCTATATTTAAG
>JAEZIB010000017.1 GCA_023416275.1 Bacillota bacterium
GGTGGCAGGCTTGACTGAGTTCGTTCAGCCTGTTCGAGACGTAAAGATTTTGCTCTTCCAGCCACATATTGAGCATCCTTCTCACTAGCAATAACTTGAACATGGGGATACTTTTGCTTGATTGCAGCTAAGCTTCCTATGTGGTCATGGTCATGATGTGTTATAACTACTTTTGTCAATTTAGAAAAATCGATCCCCTTTTTAAAAGCATGTTCTTCTAGTGTAGAAAGAAAATTTGCATAGCCACAATCCACCAGAATTAATTCATTTTCATCTTGAAGTAACACAGGATAGATGAAATCCTCACCATATCCAAAATTAAACTTAACCTCTAAAATAACTATATTATTCATAAAATCTCTTCTCCTAAAAATATACAGTTTTGTTATATAATAAAATATTAGATTGTCAACATTTAGTTGGACAACGATTTAACGATAGCAGGGGATACAACACTCAAACCATCTTACGATTCTCTAAATACTCTAACACTTAATCTCTGTTGAATATTATAAAGTCCAAAACATTGGGAATACTGCTTCTGCCGTAGTATATGAGGAATTTTAGCTATTTTTACCTCAGCTAATTTTTATATTCAAGAAATGATTACAAACGAACTGGATAAGTGAAGCAAGAAAAAGTGAGAATTTACGTCATGTATAAAAAGAAGTTTCAGGCATTGAATTTTATATAAAACTTCAATTTGCCCCGAACCCCTTGCTATAAAAATCCTGTGGTATAATTTGTTGCAATCCGGAAACCTGTCCATCTCCCAATTCCATAATAATCAATTGTCCATCACTCTTTCTTGCCAGGTCAATCGTCATGAAATTACTGCGCATCTTTGCTGCAATAGAATCAAGCCAATCATACTCCTCAGAGGATAGGTCTACATTATGCTTATCTGTCCAGTAGTTATCGATTGCAAGCACTCTTCCAGCATAAACAAATACACGATATTCCTCAGAGATAGGCATACCACTTTGGTCGTGAAAACCTATATGCTTAAGTTCTACGAATTTTCTTAAAACTAGTCCACCAACTAAACCTTCTGCTTGTCTTGCGACAAAATTATCTATGATTTTCTTTGAATTATCCTTCTCTTCGATTTTAGGAATATAACAAGCGTCATACCACTCATGCTTACGACTCTTTACATAATCCTTGATAATAAAAGAACCTTCTTCTTGGTTTACCTTCCTTAATAGTTCCTCAGAACTCGCAGATTCTATCCATATTGACTTGGGGGTTTTAGTTTTAAAATCCATATACCACTTTGGAAGTAAATGATATTTCTCATATTCATTAGGAGTATTAATAAGTACAATTCCTTCGACTTCAAGTTTTTCATAGAATAAGCGATACATTTCTGGTTTCATCATCCAACCTCTATATATCGTTAGGCCAGATATCCTCTCCCCGTACAAAGAAAGCTTTCCCAGTTCCAAATCCTCGTAACTAAACAATGCGCAAGCGTGTTCAAAACCTGCCGATTGGAATTCTATTTCATAGTCTTCATCAACTCTTTTCTGGTATAATGGATGATTGCAGAAAAGGAAATTAACATCACCAAGTTCTCTAACCAAAATATTACCGATAGCCTCTACTCCATCCATAAGTTCAACCATTACGCCAATTGGCATTTCATCCCAGTTTACATCAAGAAGTATTCTTCGAATCATTTCAATACCTTTAACTCGAAAACGATTGCCATGAAGGTCATAAAAAATGTCGCTGATCTGGATCACTGCATCTTTAGGAAGAAGGAGCATATATACAGGACCTCTGCCTGTAATATGAAATCTGTCGTTAATTCTAAATACCTCTACCATAATTACCAACTTTCATTTAAAAATCCAACATAAGAAAACTAGTATACTCAAGAGTAACCTACAAAGAGGCTTTAAATACTGGCACATCAACATTGTATACTGGATAAATCAAGCACAATATTGAAAGCAATTTACTGGTTTTACTCTATATTGATGGGGATGCTTTTGCTTCTAGCTTAATTTTATATTTAATTTCAAGAATTTTCAACTATTTACTTCCTAATTACCAACTAATATGTACTTTGTGCCTATAAATAAGTCTTTCCTTGGCACTCCCTTTAGGCATATAAACAATACTCTTCTGTCCAATTCGGTTTGCAGTCCATGCAATACCTCTTCCATGATTTCCATCTGTTGCAGTAATAAAGGTAGTTTCACCTACTTTTTCATGTACTTCCTTACTGGTCAGTTGATCATATCCCATTTCTTCAATTGATTTATTCAGTTTCTTAGCAATATAATTTCCCAAAGCATAACTTCCACCAAGGACTTTAAAAGCATTTAATCGGAACCTATAACTTTCATCTTATATATATATCAGAAACGCCAAAAAGTTTTGTAAGATTTTTTAGTTCAACCAAAGGTGTTTCCTTATATTCGAGAAAACTCTTATGAAAGCTACAGACCTTTTTTGCATTTTCATAACCAAACTTTGTTACTGAATATCCTTTATCAGGTCTTTCTAGATGGACCATTCTGATATCATCTTTCACTTTATCATCTCCTACATTTTTCAGTTACAACAGCTTCTTTAAAATTGAACATTTTTATAGTGTCATTTTCTTAGCCATCCTACATGAAAGCTAATTTATAATAGGCATTTATTTCCCACAAAAAAGAGCACAAAGATGTTTGTGGGTACATCTTTGTGCTCTAACCTTAGGGGAATACTATAGATAAACCAGTTAAATGTTATAGTTATACTAGTAAATATCAGGCATAAGCAAAGCCTACCTATGCCAATATTTCTTCCATATCCTGAAAATTAAAGTAGTAATTTCTGGCACATGTGACTG
>JAEZIB010000045.1 GCA_023416275.1 Bacillota bacterium
TTGAATAATGGCAGTAATTATATTTGTAAGCTTATTAGATAGTGAAGAAAGATTTTTAGTTATAGCTTCAGTAGCCTCATCTGGTAATGCATTATAAAAAGATGTAATCTTGTCAGTTAGATTATCTAATTGGGTTGAAATATCATTGGAATAAACAGTTAAATTATTGCGTAAAATTGTTAATTCATCATAAAGTTTAATGACTCCCAAAATAATTACGGTTACAAGTATAGACATTGTAATTAATAGAGATATGACAGCAGCAATTTTTCTAGATATCTTAAATTTTTGTAAGATTCGAATTACTGGCTCGTTTATATATGAAACTATAATTGCAATAATAAAGGGCGCAAAGAACGGAAACAAATATGTAATTGATACATATATAATTGCAAAAATAATCATTATTAATAGGAGCTTTTTGACTGCGCCTTGATATTTACTCCATAGTTCCATGTTATAACCTCCGAAAATAAACTAATGATAAGTTTGAATTATACATAAAGAATTTCAGTATATTAGAAAATTATTTATTAGATATTTTATTCTATTTACCATTCATTTAGTATTAATACTAATACTATTTTAAACAATGCTTATTACCAATGCAATGGATAGAAAAACATATTTTATAATATAGATATTTATTTTTATGAGATATT
Source organism: Bacillota bacterium (assembly GCA_023416275.1). Lineage (GTDB taxonomy): Bacteria > Bacillota > Clostridia > Acetivibrionales > DSM-1351 > Ruminiclostridium. The sequence goes on from JAEZIB010000045.1 coordinate 663, forward strand.
TTGGTGAAATAAAGCTGTTAATATCCTTAAAGTGGTTCTAAATCAATGATTGCCGAATATTTGCAAAATATAGTAAATAGCAACAAGGGCATTCTTGTTATATTGTATACAATATTCAGAATATTTTTTCCAAATGCTTCAATTTACGCCTTTTAGGTTGTATTTTTCTCCAAAGTGTTGTAAAATGATATGCGGAATGTAATTAAAGTTGGGAGTCGATTGAAGTCATATTTTATTGTAATTCTTATTGTTATGGTAGGATTGTCTTATAAAGATATTTCCAATTTAGTTATTAACAAGGGAAATTTGTTTTGGGATTTTTGACAAATTCTCTTAAGTAAAATTATTGTATATTTTCAGAATAGTCATTAAACAATTGACGTAGTTCTGAAAAAACATAGGGTTAAAATAATATTTTGAAAGGAGAATAAGCTGTGGATTGGTATTTATTACTGTCAGCTATTCTGCTGCCTGCACTTAGTGCGGTGCTATGCTTTATTGTTAAAAATCAAAAAGCTCGTATTGCAATAGTTAGTATTTCAACATTGATACTTTTTGCAGTAGCTTATGGATTTATTGTGCTTTTATTAAACTCTCCAGATGGAAAGATTATTTATCAGTTTAATGAAAGTACACTTGAGGTGATTAGCTGGATAATAAAAGGACTTGATTTACTGTTATTTAGTTATATCGCATATGTGGGTATAAAGCATAAAAAAGCAATAGTAGTTATTTTGTGTATTTTGCAGTTCATACCTTGGGCATTATTTGAAGTGTTTGGTTTCTTCGGAAAAGTTTTTGAACCAGAGCATGCATTTGTTATTGATTATTTATCACTTATTATGATAATGCTGGTATCAATAATTGGACCTATTATCACCTTCTTTGCTATAGGGTATATGAAGGAGCATGAGCATCATTTAAAATTATCTATATCAAGACAACCTAGATTTTTTATGATACTGTTTGTATTTTTAGGTGCAATGAATGCTTTGGTAATGACAGACAATTTATCTTGGATGTATTTTTTCTGGGAAATAACAACGCTTTGCTCATTTCTTTTGATTTCACATGATGGAACAGAAATAGCAATTAAGAATGGATTAAGAGCTTTGTGGATAAATTCAGTTGGAGGCGTAGCATTCATTATTGCAATTATATTAGTGAATTCCAGCCTAGATACACTTTCAATTCAGGTTATTTCAGAATCAGGTATGCAAGGAGCATTTACCGGTATGTTACCGATAGCTCTTGGTTTACTTTGTATAGCCGGATTTACTAAATCAGCACAGTTCCCATTCCAAAGTTGGCTGTTAGGAGCCATGGTTGCACCAACTCCTGTATCGGCACTGCTTCATTCAAGTACAATGGTTAAAGCTGGCGTATATTTGGTGGTAAGAATCTCACCAGCATTCTCTGGTACTATTTTGGGACAGCTTGTTGCTATTAGTGGTGGATTTACGTTTGCAATTGCTTCAGCTATAGCCATTAGTCAAAGTAATGGAAAAAAGGTTCTGGCGTATTCAACTATTGCAAATTTGGGACTGGTAATTTGTTGTGCGGGTATTGGAACAAGGATTTCAATTGCAGCTGCAATACTATTGATGATTTTCCACGCTGTATCAAAAGGTTTATTATTCCTTTGCGTTGGAACCATTGAACAAGGTATTGGAAGCCGTGATATTGAAGATATGCAAGGTTTGTTCAAGTTAATGCCATTTACTACAGTAATAACTGTAATTGGTATGATTTCAATGATGCTTCCTCCTTTTGGAGTTCTTATTACTAAATTTATGGCTATAGAGACTGCAGTTGATCAGCCACTGGTATTATTGCTAATTATACTTGGTAGTGCATTAACAGTAGTGTTCTGGGGTAAGTGGATTGGACTTATTTTGACAATGTCATATAAGCCAAAGTTTCATATAGAGAAATTAACGTTCTCAATGGAAGCTGCATTGTCTATGTTAATAATATTTGTTATGGCAGCAAGTATTGGAATTGTTCCACTATATAATGTTTTAGTTAAGCCACAGGTAATTGCCTTTGCATTGACAGACAAAGGGGCTCTTTTTGGTGAGGGTATGGGAATCTGGCTTCACAATATGGATAATGCAGTTTATGGAGGTTTTGCCTCGATACTGTTCTTTATATTAGTATTGTTATTAATGGTGGCAATTCCGTTCTTTGCTCATAGGCTCAAGCCTACAAGACTTAAACCGCCTTATTTATGTGGTGGAAATGCCAGTGATGATATGAGAGGGCTTGAATTTATCAGTCCTGGCGATAAAACAGAAACTGTAGTAGTAAGAAATTACTATATGCAAGGTGTTTTCGGAGAAGAGAAGCTCACAACAGGAGCTAATATAATAGCTGGTGCAATAGTTTTAATTATTTTAGGGGTGGTGATTGGATTATGAGCATAAACAATTTATTAATAGCTGTTATTGCCATAATAGCTGCCCCAATAATTGGCGGTTTATTGACTGGTATTGACAGAATAATAACCGCTAGAATGCAAAATAGACAGGGTCCTCCAATACTTCAGCCGTTTTATGATTTCTTTAAGCTCATTGGTAAGCAGGACATTGCGGTTAACCAAACTCAGATGGTATATGTTCTAGGACACTTATTATTTGCAATTGGTGCATTAGTTATGCTTGTTTTACAGCAGGATTTATTGATGATTATGTTTATTCTGGCGTTTTCTGGTATTGCACTGATTATGGGGGCAAGTAGTATTCGTTCTCCATATAGCAAGATTGGTGCTCAAAGAGAGATTATGTCTATGATGGCATACGAGCCAGTATTGCTGCTTATGGTAGTGGGTGTTTATAAGGCTACTGGAAGCTTTATGATTTCAGGTATATTTGAGCACGAGAAACCGCTTTTATTCAGTCTTCCATTAGTGTTTTTGTCCTTCTTGTTTATTTTAACAATTAAGTTAAGAAAGTCTCCTTTTGACTTTGCAACATCACACCATGGACATCAGGAGCTTATAAAGGGATTAACAACTGAATTTTCAGGAACACAGTTGGCATTAATTGAGTTAACTCATTGGATTGACTTAGTACTGTTTATGGGATTAATTTCATTGTTTTTTGCACAACCTATATGGGTAGGTATATTAATAGCATTAGTTTGTTATTTTATAGAAATATTAGTGGACAATATCAGTGCCAGAATGACATGGCAATGGATGGTTAAAACAACATGGGTTGCAGGAATTGGTATTGCCCTTGTAAATATAATTTGGATGTATCTAATTTAATTAGTGGTTTATAACAGTGGATAGAGTAAGCTTCAAAAAAGGAGGCATACCTCTGCGAAGCAGAGGTTCTCCGCTGATAGTTTTATTATTTTTGTGCTCAAAGTGGGCGTGGGAGGTTATCAGCTCGAAAATAAAGTTTGTACAAACATAGTGTCTTTTCGAGCTTCAAAAACCACAAGTGGTTTTTGCCAGTGTGGAGGTAGTTTTTAGTAATGCGTACCTTCACGAAGTCGTAACAAAATTTTATGCCTAAATGAGGCGTGGGAGGTTAGTATGGGTATAATAAGCAAGTCAAGGAAAAAATCACCTTGGATTATGCATTATGACTGTACAAGCTGCAATGGATGTGATATTGAGACGTTAGCATGTCTGACTCCAATGTATGATGCTGAGCGATTAGGAATTATCAATGTTGGTAATCCTAAGCATGCAGATATTTTGCTTGTAACTGGTTCTGCAAATAAAAGGAATGCACTAGTATTAAAAAATATATATAACCAGATGCCTAATCCCAAGTGTGTTGTTGCAATTGGAGCTTGTGCCTGCACAGGGGGTATTTTCAGAGAATGTTACAACGTACTTGGAGGAATTGAGAATGTAATTCCAGTTGATGTGTATGTTCCAGGCTGCTGTGCGAAACCTGAGGCAATAATAGATGGAATAGTGCAAGCTATAGGCAAGCTGGATGAGAAGGCCGAGTTAATGAAGAACGAAGGCAAGTAGTATAGCCGCTTTGCGGATCATGGAGGTACGAGAAATGATTGAAAATTTAGTTGAAACTACAAGTGATCAATTGCTTGCAGAGACTTCAAGTTGCAAGTATCAGAGCTATAGATATATCACTTCTACTTGTGTAGACAATGGTGATGACACTATTGATGTTTATTATCATTTTGATAAAGACTATGAAATGAAAAATGTTAAAATCACTGTCAAAAAAGGTGAAGAAATACCCAGTATTTCGAAAATATTTTTTAGTGCAATACTTGTAGAAAATGAAATGAAAGAATTGTTTGGATTAAATATAACTGATATAGCTATTGACTATGGTGGACATATGCTATTATCAGACGAAGAGCTTTCTTCACCTATGTTGAGACAGCAAATAACTATTGAACAAAGAGGGGGTAAATAAGTATGAGTTCAACTGTAATACCTTTTGGGCCACAGCATCCTGTGCTTCCCGAACCCCTCCACATTAAGCTGGTTATGGAAGATGAAAAAATTGTTGAAGCAATACCAGCTATAGGATATGTTCATAGAGGATTAGAAAAGCTTACAGAAACAAAAGAGTTTACTCAGAACACATTTATTGTTGAGAGAGTATGCGGTATATGCAGTGTTATGCATGCAATGGCGTATTGTCAAGGTATTGAGGAATTAATGAATATAGAAATTTCTGATAGAGCAAAATTCCTTCGTGTAATTTGGGCGGAACTTCACAGAATGCACAGTCATTTATTGTGGTTAGGACTTTTGGCTGATGCCTTTGGTTTTGAAAGTCTTTTTATGCAGGCATGGAGAAATAGAGAAAAGGTTATGGATATAATGGAAGAAACCTGTGGTAGCAGAGTTGTTATTTCAGCTAATACCATTGGCGGAACAAGACGTGACCTTACAAAAGAGCAAATGGCAACTATTAATCAAGTTGTTGACGAGATAAAAGAGGATTTAGAGCAGCTTGAAGCTGTATTCTTGAATAATTATACTGTTAAGCATAGATTGGTTGGAAGAGGAGTTCTTACAAAAGCTGATGCAATAGAATATTGCACAGTTGGACCTATGTCAAGAGCTAGTGGCTTGAAGATGGATCTGAGAACTACAGGTTATTCTGCGTATGGCCAGCTAGATTTTGAACCAATTATACACAATGATGGTGATAACTATGCAAGGACATATGTCAGACTGCATGAGATTTACCAGTCAGTAGATCTTGTTAAGCAAGCAATAGCAAAGATGCCTGAGGGAGAGCATGTTATACCTGTAAAAGGAAATCCACCAAAGGGTGATGTGATTTCCAGAGTTGAGCAGCCTAGAGGAGAAGTATTATACTTCATGAGAGGAAACGGCACTAAGACTTTAGATAGACTTAGACTTAGGACACCAACATTTGCAAATATACCTTCATTATTAAAAATGTTGCCCGGCAGTGAACTCGCTGATGTAGGAATGCTTATTTTGACGATTGACCCATGTATATCCTGTACTGAGAGGTAAAAGAAAGTAAATAGGAGGTCATAAAGTATGTTTAAGATGGTGGAAAACGTACTAAAGAATTTGGTATCAAAGCCTGCAACAAGGAACTATCCATTTGATAAAAGAGAGCCTTTTAAGGACTCTAGAGGTCATATATCTGGTTGTGATGTTGAAGTGTGCATTTTTTGCGGGATATGCCAGAGAAAGTGTCCAGCAAATGCTATTATAGTTAATAAGGCTGAAAAATCGTGGGAGATAGATCAGTTTAAATGTGTTATATGTAATGCATGTGTTGAAGTGTGCCCTAAGAAATGTATTATTTCAAGCGAGGAGCATAAATCAGCACAATATACTAAAGATACATTAAAGCTAGTTCAGGCGCCAAAGCCTATAGAAAGTGTTGAACAAAATGCATGAGTATGCTGTAACACAGTCTATGGTCAAAACGGCAGTAGATGAAGCAAACAAAGCAAATGCTTCTAGAATATTAGAGATTAGGCTTGTTATTGGTGACTTATCGACTATAATAGATGATTCTGTACAGATGTATTTTGATATTATGAGTGAGGGAACCATTGCACAAGGGGCTAAGCTTATATTTACTAGGATAAAAGCTGAGTTTAAATGCAAGGACTGTGGTGATGTTTTTATTAAGCCGCCTAAGGGGTTTAATTGCCCCAAATGTGGGGGTCTTGGCACTCCAACAGATGTAGGAAAAGAGTTTTACATTGAAAGCATAGAAATTGAATAGAAATAGGATAACAAAATGATAGAGCAAATTTCAGAATAATTATTATTTTGTAATTCTCTAAACACACTCCAGGTTCGCTTTACAAAGTATAAGATGGAAGAGGAGTGTGTTTCTGCTTTGTTTGAATAATATATAGAGGCACTGCATATGCACTAACTCTTAGCATTTTCGAAAACTTGTTATATTATTGTAGGTGTAGATATTTATAGTGTGTATCCGCAATTTAAATACGCATATTAAAGAGGTTGTATAACTTGTTGACATTATAAAAATAAATACCAATGGGATGAACAAGGAGGTTAAACAATGGAAATAAAAGTAATGAAAAACATTATGCATGCAAATCAAAAACTTGCAGAAGAAAATAGAAATTTTTTTAGTTCAAAAGGAATCAAGGCTGTAAACATAATGGCTTCACCAGGCTCAGGTAAAACAAGTACTATTTTGAAATTAATTGATGCTTTTGGAGATAAGGCTCATGTAGCAGTTGTAGAAGGCGATATTGCTTCTAGTATAGATGCTGAAAAGATAGATAAGCTTGGAAACCCTGTAGTTCAGATTAATACTGGCGGAGGCTGCCATCTTGACGCAAATATGATAAAAAGTGCAGTTGAAAGTCTTAATTTGAAAGATGGAGCTATATTATTTATAGAAAATGTAGGAAATCTTGTTTGTCCATCCTCCTTTGATTTAGGTGAAGGAATTAAGATGGTTATTGCAAGTGTTCCAGAGGGACATGACAAACCATACAAGTATACCTCTATGTTTGAAGCAGCTGACATAGTTGTATTGAACAAAATGGATTTAATGCCCTATATAGATTTTGATAGAGACAGCTTTTATAAGGGCGTTAAGGCACTAAATGAGAATGCAGAAGTTATAGAAATATCCTGCAAAACAGGAGAAGGAATTGAAAAACTTGCGCAGTGGATGCTTACCACGCAAGTATCTCATAACCGTCCTTAGTAACTGCTATCGTATATTCCCATTGGGCAGATAGAGAGCCGTCTCTGGTGGTGACAGTCCAGTTGTCTTTTGCTACCTTGACAGAGTATCCGCCTGCATTTATCATAGGTTCAATAGTAAATACCATGCCAGGGAGCATTAGGACCCCCTTATTGCGCTTAGCAAAGTGGTCAATATGGGGGTCTTCATGAAATTTAAGTCCCACTCCATGTCCGCCCAAATCCCTTACTACCGTATATCCTCTCTGGTTTGCAAAGGGTTCAATTGCACGTCCTATTTCGTTTGTTGAATTAAAAGGCTTTACTTGTTTTGTTCCAATTTCAAGACATTCCTTTGCAGCTTCGACCAAGGCCTTTGCTGAGGGGGTAACATTTCCTATCATGCACATTCTGCTGGCATCAGAAAAATATCCGTTTAAAATTGTGGATACATCTACATTAACAATATCACCTGATTTTAGAACTGTTGCATGGTTTGGGATACCATGGCAGACAACATCGTTAATTGACAGGCAGACACTTTTAGGGAATCCCATATAATTTAGCGGTGCAGGAATAGCATTATGGGCAATTGTATACTCGTACACCAGAATATCTATTTCTGCTGTCGTCATACCAGGTTTTATTTCCTTTTCAACTAAATCTAAAATTTGAGTGGTTATTTTTCCACTTTCTCTGATTCCCTCTATTTGTTCAGGAGTCTTAATCAAAGATGGGTGAGGAATAATATACCCTTCAGATCTATACTGCTCTATTATTTGTTCAGTCTCTTTCGGTAACAATATACGCACTTCCTTATTTTAATTTTTTGCTGACATACCATATTGTAGGATGTTTTATTTAATGACTAATGCAATATAATATATGCAAATTGCTTGCCAATCTGTACTATTTTATTTCTACAATGGCAACGGTTATGTCGTCCTTTATATCGTTCGGATTAATGCTATTGGAAAAAGAAACGGCTTTATCAATTAATTGTGTAAGCCTCTGTGCGGGTGGCAAAGCTGACTTTAACATATGATTTAACAATCGTTCCTCACCAAACTGCTGCTTTTCAGTATTTCTAATCTCTATTATTCCATCGGTATAAAGAAATAAGTTGTCTTTAGGCTTTATACTAATAGTCTGCTCTGAATACTCGGGATTTTCAACCCAATTACTGATTGGAATACCGGCCGATCTGAGTATTGTAAAATCATTTCCTGAAAATATTACAGGACATACATTTAACCCAGCATTTGAGTACGTTATAGTATATTTTTTTGTATTTATAACTATATAAAAAATTGATATATATAGTTCACTAAAAAATTTATTGTTATTGTAACTGGTATAAAGCTGTGTTAAGACCTTTGAAGGAGATTTTTCTGTTTTATCTAGTGCAGTGTTTAAAAACATAGTTAGCATAGATGCAGCTACTCCATGTCCAGAAACATCAGCAATATATACACCAATATGCTCATCGTCAATTTTAAAAAAATCTGTAAAATCTCCACCCAAAGTTTCACAAGGCCTATAAATAAAGTTGAAAATAGTATTATCAAACTGTAATGTATTTTTGGGTAGAAGGCTTCTTTGAAGTCTTTTTGCAATAAACAAATCTTCTTTTAACTTCTCGTTCTGAATTGCAATCTTTTGACTCATTTCTTTTATATCTGTAATGTCATGCAGCACTTCTATAACAGCGTAATCTGTTGTACCATCGGCACTCCTAAAGGGAGAGCTAGTGACAGAAAAAATACGACCGTTTATTATTTCTTCCTTGCAGCGAGACCAATTTGGTAGATCTCTTTTAGAAATACAATTTGGACAAGGAGATGTCCTGCCTAGAGCCTCATAGCATTTCTGTCCGACAATATCCATACCAATAGCTTCACGCATGGATTTATTTACAAAAATAATATTATCATCGTTATCTATTACCCGAACCCAATCCTGCATTCCGTCAATCACTTCTTCGATAAAAGTACAAGCAGATGGGCCTATTTTTTTTCTAAACTTGTATGGCAAAATTATCAACCCTTCTAGTATGAATATATTTTAAATTGCAACATACATAATAATGAGACTAATTATATTGTAACATAGTTATCTATATTTAGAACTGACTAATTTGTGAAAGTTATATTATATACAATATTTGTCAATAATACTAGAGATTAATATGAATTATGTTTCATGCAAAATAAAGTATTGGTGGTGTAAAAAAATGAGTTTTGGTGCAATGACATCCAATCTAACGTATATTGATGCAATGAGTACAAATGCGTTCGCAGTATTTTCAGAAGCATTATATCAGACTATAACTAACTGCAAAACTAATAAATATAGCGACATAGTATTTGTATGTATTGGTTCTGATCGTTCAACAGGAGATAGCTTGGGCCCGATTATTGGGCATAAGCTGAAAGAAATGAAATATGGTAATGTTCATGTATATGGTAATCTAGAAAATCCAGTTCATGCTAAAAATTTATGTGAAACGACAAATTTGATATTGGAAAAGTATGAAATGCCATTTATTATTGCAATAGATGCATCTCTAGGAAGAATTGAGCATGTAGGCCATATTACAGT
>JAEZIB010000096.1 GCA_023416275.1 Bacillota bacterium
TCGGTATGAATGTCACTGAGGCAATGTCATTTGGAAAGCTCGTCATTTTGGGATATGGATATTCTAAATTATTTGCAGAATACGAAAATAAGCCTTGTGTATTTTATGTTGATGGAAAACAGCCTGGAAAAATTGGTGCACAGCTTGTATATATAATGGATAATAAGGATAGATTTCAAGAAGTTGCACAAAACGGACGACGCTATGTCCAAAATTGCTTTAAATGGGAAACAGCAGCTCAAAAAACTGTAGTTGCTTATAATGAAGTAATTTCCTCAAATGAAAACTTAATGGCTTCCAATTTATAGTCCTGTAATACATGAAACCTCAAAATCATGTTAGAATAATTATTAGAGAAAGTCTTTAATATAAGTATTTACAAGTGCTTTCCATTATTTGAAGTTTTGGTAACTATTCAACTTTTGCAGTTAAGAATTGTAGGTGTGGTGGCATTATCAATGGAAAGTTGGGTTAGAAATAATTGCATGAATTATTTTGGCAACAAACCATTGATAATTCTACCGCACCAATAGACTTTTTAGGTTCGTTTATTAATATCTCTTAATTTGTAGACGTAGTAATTTTCAGCCCAATTATTCCAATCAATATGAGGCAAAGAAAAATAATTCTGGGCAAATTTACTGGCTCATTAAAAAGGACAATTCCCAGCAATACTGCACCTAAAGCTCCAATACCAGTCCAGATAGCATAGGCCGTACCAAGAGGGAGCGATTTTGTAGCAAGTGACAATAAATAAAAACTTATTAACATTCCGCCTATTGTAATTAAAGACGGATATAGCTTTGTAAAGCCATGAGAGTATTTTAAGCCAATTGCCCAAACTACTTCAAAAATTCCTGCAATTATTAGATAAACCCAAGCCATATATAATTCCTCCTTAATAAAAATAAAAAAATAAAGCCTGTAAGATATCATCTTGATACCTCCCAGGCTTTTATCCTTCCGTGACACAGCAAAAGCTGTGAGTTTTCTCTCGGTCACAGGCCAGCTATACTGCGGAACCCTAGAAAACCTTCAATAAATTTTTTTAACTTATTCGTTAAAGTTATTATAAATATTTTTTATATAATAGTCAATTACTAAAGCTCCAAAAAATGATAAAACAAATTTAAACTCAAACTGCATTAAAATCATAATTCTCCTAAGTCACCTAAGTCGAAGGACTTGAACGGTAATTGATTTTAGTCGACCCGTTTGTTTAGATGCAAATCTTTACTAACTGGAATATAGATTTGTGATACTTATCAATTTAAGGTATTGGTTACTTTTACCAATTACAATATTTGAGGTATGGCTTATTAATTTTATACGTAATTGGTTTTGTTTTATTAGCATAAGTACTGCATAAATGAAATTAATTTTTATGTTATTTGTATTATTTGAAGAACATGTGACTTGTATGTAAATATATAATGAAATATAATATATTATGTAGAAATTGGGCAATGTAACTATTTTATTGTTTTTGCATGACAATTGATTATAAAATTCATAATGGGAGGAGATAACAAAAACTGAATAAGAACATTGCTCACGAGAAAGTAAGCTGGAAAAACAACGCTGTACAAGAAAAAAGAAGCTGCTTGCATTGCTATGCTAATAAAAACGAGGTGATATTTTGAAGTTCACTAAATTTTGGGAAAGTATTTTATTCAGATTGGTTATTACTTTTCTGATTATAATGATTCCTATATATATGCTTGGGATGTACATATATAAATGGAGTTTGCATAATGTTAAGAATGAAATTTCAAAAACCAATATTGCACAGGTTTCTTTTTATCTTGAAAGCCTTGAAATGGAGATGGATAGAATAAAAATTCTACAGTATGATTGCCTGAATGATGAAAACCTCAATAAGCTTTCAGCTAGATACGGAATAATGGGGCAGTATGAGATAAATGAAAGTATGAGACAACTTCATCAAAGGCTGGTTACAATAAAAAACAGCAGTAATTACATAAAAAATGTCAACGTATATATACGAAATGTAAACAAAACAATTTCTTCCAATAATGGCATAAATGATTTTGACAATGAAATGTATGAAAATATCAGGTCTGCATCAGGTATAAAAGGTGCACAAATAATCAGATATAAAGATGGACTTTTTTTAAGTACTTTTCAGAAAAACAATTATTTAATGCAGTCTCCTGATTATATAATTAGCATAGAGTTGAATAGACAAGCTTTTATACAGGCTTTAAGCAAATTTAATATTTATGATGAGAGTGGTTCAGTCCTTATAGATAAAGCTGACAGTGCTGTGATTATTAATCATGCAGATGACGAGAATTTACTATTAAAAAAAGAAATTATTTATGGTATATTTTCAAGCGGTACTAAAGGAATGAAACTATATAAAATTGATAATAAGTCATATTATGTATTGCATGTTAAGTCAGATTATCTGAATATGATATATTTAAAATATATTCCTGAAGAAGTAGTGGAAAAACCTTTTGGTAGTTTTTATATATGGGCATGGGCTTTTACACTAGCAGTTTTTTGTATCATTTTGATTTATTCTATATCAACATATAAATTAATTCATATACCGCTGCTAAAACTAGTGAAATCATTTCATAAGGTTGAAAACGGAGATTTAAAGGTTAATATTCAACATGGTCTAAATGATGAGTTCGGATATCTTTATAAATGCTTTAATAAGATGATGAGAAATTTGAATACATTAATTGATCAGGTTTATAATCAGAGAATTCTGATGCAGCGAGCCGAGCTAAAGCAATTGCAGTCACAGATTAATCCTCATTTTTTGTACAATAGTTTTTTTGCAATCAATACAATGGCTAAAACAGGCGATGAGAATTTGGCTATTTTCACTAAAAGACTTGGTGAATATTTCCAATTTATAACAAGGAATTCATCCGATAAAATATATCTTAGCGAAGAAGTTAAACATGCTAAGGTATACACAGAAATTCAGTTGATGAGGTTTTCGATGGCATTGCAGATTAAATTTGGAGAATATCCTGAAAAGTACAGTGAGCTTAAAGTTCCAAGGCTTATTCTTCAGCCTATTATTGAAAATGCATTTAATCATGGCTTGAAAAAATTAGAAAATAGCAGGATTATATCTGTTGATTTTACGGAAAATTATAATGGGCTAGATATTATTGTTGAGGATAATGGCTGTGGTATGACAGATAAAGAGATATATGAGATGGAAAATGCACTTATGTATAAAGGAAATGATATTGAGACTACAGGGATAATTAATATTCACCGCAGAATAAGACTAGAGTACGGCCAAAACAGTGGGGTACTTGTATCTAAAAGTGCAATGGGCGGACTGAAAGTAATATTGAGAATAGAAATCCCCTTAAGTTATGAACTGGACAAAAATTATCAAAATCAATAAAAGGAGGTGGCCTAGTCCATGTGTTTTGTCAGGCTTTTGTGTCAAAGGCAAGCATGGATATATTATGTACAGACTGCTTATTGTAGATGATGAGGCAATAATAGTTAATGGCTTAT
>JAEZIB010000109.1 GCA_023416275.1 Bacillota bacterium
AAATGTATTCTTTGTGGGCTGGCTCAATGACCCTTATGAACTAATCAGTATTTTAGATATAAATGTTATGACCTCAATCAGTGAAGGCTTCCCATATTATCTTTTAGAAGGTGCGCGCTTCTCAAAGGCAACTATTTGCAGTAGAGTAGGAGGAATTCCTGACTTGATTGAGTCCTCTGTGAATGGATATCTTTTTGAGCCACGTGATTATAATACTCTAGCTAGTCAGTTGCTTTCACTTGCTTCTGATAAAGCCAAGAGAATAGACTTTGGAAATAAGCTTTATGCTAAAGCAGACAAAGAATTTTCTCTTACTGCCATGTGCAAAACCCAGCTAGAAATTTATGCATCAATATCAAAGGATATTACAAATAGCACTAAAAAGAAAAAGTATGATGCTATAATTTCAGGATATTATGGTTTTAACAATATAGGTGACGATGCTATGTTGAGATCTATCGTCTGTAACCTTAGGCAGCAAAAGCCTGATATATCTATTTTAGCTTTGTCAAGAAGACCGGAGGAAACTCGCAAATGCTATGATGTTAATTCCATTAATAGAAAGAATGTATTTACTGTTTATTTTGCCATGAAAAAAGCTAAACTCTTTATATATGGCGGTGGTAACATTATTCAGGACAGTACTAGTTCTAGATCCCTTGTTTATTATTTAAGCACAGCATGGCTGGCAAAAAAGCTTAAGCTTAAAGTCATGTTCTATGCAAATGGTATAGGTCCTATTAATAAACCAATGAATGCTGAATTTTCACGAAGGATACTAAATAGAGCTGATGTTATAACTGTTAGAGAAAAGTTATCCTTCAGTGAACTTCAAAGAATGGGAATAACAAAACCAAAAATAGTCCTTACAGCAGATGCAGCACTAGCTTTAAAGATAGATAATAACATTCAGGTTGAGCAGCTTTTTAGTAATGAAGGTATACCCTTTGATGGTAAATATGCAGGTTTTTCCGTAAGAAGATGCCCTGGTTTGGAAGATTATCAGCATACTAAATATGAAAAGACTATCGCTGAAATAGCAGATTACGTTTATTCAACGTATAACTTAAAGCCCGTTTTCATTCCTATGGAATATCATGTTGATATTTTTACAATAAAAAACATTGTATCAAAAATGAAAACAGATAGTTATATTATCAGTGATAATCATTCAGTTTCGGAAACATTTGCAATAATAAACAAAATGGATATTATGATTGCAATGAGACTTCATGCCCTAATCTTTTCCGCGTATATGAACGTTCCATTTATTGGTATAAGTTACCAACCAAAAGTGGAAGGGTTTTTAGAGTATATTAACCAGCCCTCAGTTGGTAATGTTAAAGACCTTTCCTTTGAAGAAATGAGAACAAAAGTTGATTATATTATGCAAAATAGAGAGTCGATAAAGGATGAGCTCTCAGAAGCCATTGAAGCACTGATAAATAAAGCAGAAGATAATTCACGTCTCGCTATTGAATTAATCAATGGATAGAGCAAGTTTGTACGCTTTAGGGTGATAATAATATTAAATTTTAAAGGAGTGTCAATAGACACTCCTTTAGTTATTTACTATATATCTAACTGTTCAGTCACATCCGCCCACACAGCATATAATTCTTCTAGTTCTGATTCTTTTGTTTGCTTTTCCTCACTCAGCTCAATTAATTTAACATGATCTGTAGCAAACTCTACCATCTCGTTATCTATGTCCTTCAAACGTTGTTCAAGCTTAGCAATATCCCTTTCAGTATCTGATAACTGCTTTTCAAGCTTTCGTATCCTGCTGCGCTCCTCTTTAGTTGCAATATGTGTCTGTTTAGCCTCAGATATACTAACTGCTTCAGTTGTAGTTTTATCAGCAACATTTTTTCTGTAATGTGTGGAATAAAATGTATAGTTGCCTGTGCAGTCAATTACTGGACTTGTGCCAATATCAATTATTCTTGTAGCAAGCTTATCAATAAAATATCTGTCATGAGACACCATCAACAAGGTACCTTCATATTCATTCAGTGCCGCCTCTAAAATCTCGCGAGAATTTATATCTAGGTGATTTGTAGGCTCGTCCAATATAATGAAATTAGCATCTGAGAAAATAAGCTTCAGCATTGCAACTCTGCTTTTTTCTCCACCACTTAAAACAGATATCTTTTTAAATACATCTTCATCAGTAAACAAAAAGGCAGCAAGCGCACTTCTAACCTCAGTCTGAACTAATCTCTGATTTACACTCCAAACTTCATCAAGTATAGTATTGTCTTGGTTCAAATCTGACATCTCCTGATCATAGTAACCAAGCCTAACCTTAGCTCCATAGCTGTATTTGCCAGCAGAAGCTTCAAGTCTTCCTGCTAATATTTTGAGTAAAGTGGATTTCCCACAGCCATTTGGTCCTAATAAAAATACTCTTTCAGCTTTTCTAATCTTGAAACCTACATTTTTAAACAATTCTCTTTCATCAAATTTCTTTGAAACTGAATCAACCTCTAAAACTTCATTTCCGCTGGCTATTGTCTGATTGAACTTTATTCTTATCTTTTGCGGTTGGGCAGTAGGCTTGTCAATCTTCTCCATTCTATCAAGAGCCTTCATTCTGCTCTCTGCTGCAATAATATTTCTTTCCCTGTTCCATCTTCTTTGTTGTTCAATATATGCTTCCTGACGGGCAATCTCCTTCTGTTGCAGCTGATAATGTTTCTCCTGTATCTCCCTATTAGTAGCTTTCTGTTTGACATAAGCAGAATAGTTACAGTTATAAATTGTACTGGTGCAGTTCTCAATTTCAATGGTCCTGTTAGTTACAGAGTCAAGAAAATATCTGTCATGTGAAATTATTAGCAAACATTTTTTGTAGCTCTTTAAATAGTCTTCCAGCCACTCAACAGCTGAAATATCCAAGTGGTTAGTTGGCTCATCTAGCATAAGTATATCCGGTTCTTCAAGTAATACCTTTGCTAATGCCAATCTAGTTTTTTGTCCACCACTTAAAATATTTACTTTCTTTCCAAATTCACTATCATCAAAGCCAAGACCACGAAGCACTCCCCTAACTCGGCTATTATACTCATATCCCCCGAGATATGAAAACCGCTCCGATAGTCTGCTATATTCTTTCATAAGAGCTGCAAGCTTTTCCTTGTCAGTGATATTGCTTATTTCTATTTCAATTCTATTAATAGCTTTTTCCATATCTATCAGCTCTCTAAAAACCTCAAGCAATTCATCCCACAGCGTATTGTCAGTATTTAGAGCAGCATTCTGTTTAAGATATCCCAAAGCCAAGTCTTTCGAAACAAAAACCTCTCCATTTTCTTGATTCAACTCACCTGTTATAATCTTGAATAAAGTTGATTTTCCAGCACCGTTGACACCTACTAGCCCAACCTTATCGTTCTCCTGTACACTAAAAGAAATATCTTTAATAATAGTTTCAGTTCCATATGCAAAACCTATATTGTTACAATTTAGTACTATCACGTTAATTCTCCATCTGTAAAATTATTTACTAAACTATCCCCACACCAAAAATATATCGGTATTCTACTGGGAAAGCTGAGTTTCTATATCTAAGAATCAATTACTACTAACTAAAACTCCAATTTTATCAGGAGAAAACTCCTAAATCGTAATTGACCTTAGTAAATTGAATAAACCTATTAACCATTATAACAAAATAAAGCCTATTCCATCTACATATTTTGTAATTTGCAGATAGATATGCTATAAAAATGATTTACAATTCGTCTTGCCCTATTTAGAGTTCACTGAATGAATACTGAATAATGAGAAAATTTATAAACAGATAATTAGATTAATGCTTGGTTAGAGCAGTATTTATACATGTTTACTATCGCTTTGCATGCCATATTATGAATGAAAACGACACAAAAACTTCTGCCAACGGCTTCAGGCAGAAGTTTTTACTAAATCTATTTTTATTAACTTTTCTGTCAAAAGTACTAGCTTTCCTTAATAATTCTATTTTCGAATAGCTCATTATTTTGAAGGCTTTTCACTATTCCCTTTAAAATAACCGTCAATGCCTCCCTTAATTGCTTTTGCAAGCTTCCCTTGGTACTCTTCTGTAGCAAGTTTTTTCTCTTCGTCTGAATTTGATAAGAACCCGCACTCTACTATTACTGTTGTTGTTTTTAGATTTTTTAATATCATTATTTGATCCTTTTTCACTAGTGCTACTCTGTCATTGGTATTGTCTACATTTAGTCTAATAGAGCTCTGAATCTCATTCGCAAGCTTTTGACTGTTTGGAGAATTAGGAGGAAAAAATGCCTGAGCACCATGATACTTTGTTTGAGCAAATTTATTCAAGTGGATACTAACCACAATATCTGCACCTGATTCATCCATAATTTGCTTTCTTCTTGTTAAGTCCTCTCTTCTCTTTTGTAATATGTTTTTTGTTTCGGTACCATAAATAAGTTGATCAGAATCACGTGTTAAAATAACCTTATAATTATCCTTTTCCAACAAATCCTTTATCAACATTACAAGGTTGAGATTTACATCCTTCTCTTTTAAACCACTATAATCGCTGACTGCACCTGGATCTTCACCGCCATGTCCAGCATCGAGAATAATAGTCTTAGCTACCGCTGCTTGTTCAGTCATTGGTACTTGCTCAGAGTCTCCAGTTACAGGTTTTGAATAATCAACTGCAAATCCAATGCTAAATACAGTTACAGAAAATAAGAGTAATAATGCTAAAAACAATACATTTTTCTTTCTAATCACTACTATCATAGAAACCATCCTTTAGTTGTTATGAATATCCTTATTATTATGGATATTCATAACTGGCTTCAATATGACTAAATCAAGTAAAAAACTGAGGGCTCGCCCATATAATAAATTAAAATTAATTACTATAAACCAAGTCGTTTATTTCCCCACCAAGCTTCTTAATTACAGCTCTTATCAAATTAAAAGTATCTCTGTCAATTGTATTTGTATGCTTAATAACATAACCTCTGAGCATTGGTATGGCTCTTCCATCACCATAGTCTCCAAGAACCTCAGCTGCCACCTTTATATTCTTCAAAACCCTAAATGCGCTTTTTAGCAGAAAGAAAACTTCATCTGATGGATGCTCTTTTGATATTTCAGCAATGCAAATAAGCAAATACTCCTTAATTATCTCATCCTCAGCTTCATTGAAGGACTTAATCAGGTCCTTCAGAATTTCATCGCCATATTCGGTAATAGCAGCACAAATTGCCTCTGAAATCATCTCCTCATTGGAGTATTCCATCAGTAACTCAATTAGCTTTTGCCTATATTCATTATATTTTAAGATGCCAATAGCAAAAACTGCATGAGAAAGTGCTAATCTGCTTGAATCTGTTTGCAATTCAATTTTATTTTTTACATATTCATACAACATGTCCGCAGCCGGTAAACCGTGTTCCTTAAATCTATCAATAACAATATCAGGAATGCCTACGTCAGATACAGAAGCTACTTCTATAAAAAAATCCATTAAATCCTGTAAAGATACAAAGGAGTTTATATATTCCTTTGGTGTCAAGTTGTCAATTTCAGCAATAGCTTCATTAAGCCATTTTCCTTCCACTTCTTGTATTAATTTCTCTTCCTCTATTTTTACTTCATAATTATCAAATGTAGCATGTGCTTCTAAAAAATTATTATAACCCGCCTCAATAGCTTTGTTAAAGCTTTTAGCAACAATAGAATTCTTATTCAAATTAACCTCCAAGCCTACTTTTGGCACAAAAAATGGTAAACTAACAGCTGACAAAACACAATATTTCGAACTATTCTATTTCTTGTTATTATTCAGCTTTTGAAACTACAATATACGAGTACATGCTTTCAAAAACTCATGAACTATATATTATAGTTGTTCAACCTTATCAATAGAAAGCTCAATAGTACTATTTCTTCTCATTTAATATCTTCTAGGCTTTGTGCCCCTTTTCTTTGGCTGCATTCCTAAGAGTTTCCTAGTAAAAGCTCCCAAATCAAATCCTTTATACCCTGAGAAGTAACCTAAAAATGCAGACAGAACAATGGTAAACCATGCTGCAATATATCCCCAAACAGAAGAATAACCAGCTATTTTAGGAATAAACAGCATTGGTGCTACAAAAACTTTAACTAAAGTTAACTTTAATGTATCATATTTAATAGTAGGGCTTATAAAGCTTAAATCTAATTGCGGAATAATTAATACTACCAGTAATTGAATTATGACGAAAGGTACTATTGCTAACAATCCATATATTGCTCCCTCATAAGGCCTTATTTCTCCAAATTTACGTTTATCAAAGCCCACATAGTTTGTCATTTCATAGTAAATAAGCGGAATTAAAACAATAAAAGTTGCTATTGAAAAATAACCAGCTTTTGAATAAAATCCAACAATAAAAATAAAGAAAAAAACCATTATAAATAAATAATACTTAACTATAGCCCAACTCCCATATAAATACTTTTTCATAGTTATACCCATGCCACCACATTAGAAAGCTACAAATGCAACAACATGGCTCAGTGCCTCCCTTATAAATATATTTTTAACTTTCTATGCTCTCACACTATCATAAAACTAGCCTTCTAGCTTAATACCAATCAATGTAAACAGAATACAACTTAATTAGCCACCTTGTCAAACTTTTACTTATATCCTATCAAAAATCATATTCCAATAACGACTTTTTAACTGTCTTAAGGCTGGCATAGTTTAATGATGCATTGCCATTAAGATATAAAACTCTTAACTTTTTCAAATTGGCTATCGGATTATAATTAGAAATTTTATTATCTCTTATGTATAGCTCTGACAACTGTGTCAAACCAGATAATGCACTTATGTTTGAAAGCTTATTCCCATTTAACGATAATACTTCTAGCTTAGAAAGCCCTTTAAGTACTGATATATTAGTGATATTGTTCCTCTGTAAGTATAAAACCCTCAAATTCTTTAAACTGCCTAAAGCTGAAATATCAGTAATATTAGTATTGCTTAAATCCAAGTATTCTAAATTAGCCATCTGTTTTAAGTCAATTAGCGTTTTAATACCCACAGGCACTGCAAGCCTGTAAACCTTCTCTAAATCTGATTTATACATTGTTCCTGTCGGTTTTAAAAGTTGCTTTCTGACAGCATTTTCTACCACCTTATCCTTAAAGGTAAAAGCTGTTTCTTTTTTTATGTCAGAACTTACTTTTATGGAGTTTAATATGCTGTTCCAAACATCCATGCCATACACTTTTGCTGTCTTATCATTGTAATCAGGAATATTTGACAAGCTCCACAAGGATATACCGCCTAGCCCATGTTTCTTTGCCAAATCTATTTTAGCACAAATACTTTTGCTATTCTCATATATTAATACATTGTAAGTTCTGTCAGAAGTATTTAGATATTGGATAAACGGGCTCTGAAGTTCATTGTTGTAACCGTATGCTATACCAACACCCTTACCGTCCTTGTTTTGTATGCGATCATTAATCATCTGATAAGTTGGTGTATTTCTCGTCTCAATACTCATTACCTGATTTCTTGTCCTATCCCAGTTTGAACCTGCAGGAATAGAAAATCGCCACTGAGCTGCATCAAAGCTTAACTGAAGCATCACTTTTTTTAAATCTGTCTTGTTAACATATTTCTTTATATCTTCCATTGCAAGCTGTATTTTTTTTATTGGTGCCAAGCTGTCAATAGGACTAACACAATTATAGCCTGTATATTGTAAAATTTCTGCCTTGTTCAGCTTAGTTACAGGTTCATAATCATGTGCCATAACTATCATTTTATCGGCTATTGCTGCAATTTCCTTATATTCATAGCCTGTATAGTTCAACAGAGGATTTACCGCAACATACATTTTCTTTTTTATTTTACCAAGCTCATTCTTGAGTTCCTTTAAAAACTGGCTGTACCAACTGCCAATTGTCTTTTTATTTATCAGTATCAAATTCCCTTTTAAATCCTTATTTTGAAGCCCTTCAACGTCAATTACAACACCATCATAATATATTTGCTCACCTTCACTTATATCCTTTTGCAATAATTCTACTATAGCCTTGATTGCTTTAGCTCTCTGCTCTTGGTATGGAAAAATCTTATGTGCATTTACACTGTCAGAAAATATATTAAGCTGGATAGATTTATTTTTACTTTTAGCATATCTTAACACCTCCACATAATCCTTTGGGTAATAAAACATGGTGTTTCCATTTTTCCCAAGAGTTGTGTTAATGCCTTCAGATAAATCTGAATACATTCTCGCCCACGCAAAGCTTATCGAGTCAAGTGAATCTATGTATTTTTCTGATTGCTCGGAAAAGGTCATTTGAGCCGGATAAAATGCATGCAGTTCTAATCTTTGCTGCTGTGCAGCCACTTGGGCATTTGGTGTAATGCCTAATATAATGCTTGGTATAAAACTAAATAGCATTGCAAAAATCAGCACTGCACATATACTTGCTTTCGTTATTTTCATGTTATGCTTCCTCCCTACTCGCTCATTTTTTATTAAAACTTACTCTCTGCTTAATTTAGGGCAATCTAATCTCAAAAACAAGCTTTGTTCCAACGTTATGCTTTTTGGGCAATGTGCTCAAGTATTAATTAGCCTATCAGCAAATTATGCTATTTAGCTGGTTTTGTGAGTATTTTACTCAACTAAATATTTTTTCAGCAAACCAATAACGATATCTATTTTAGCACACTATAACCACGGAAGGTGAATGCGAAGGAAAAGCTGCTCCTAACTACTCTTGAGGTACATACTGCTCTATTTGTGCATCATCAAAGGTTCCCATTTGAGTATATGCTGCCATAGCCGCGTCAATTATTTGAAAACCTAGAGCTGCTCCTGTTCCTTCTCCCACTCTCATATTTAAATTCAGCATTGGTTCCATATTGAGGGCATTCATAACAATTTCAGCTCCCGGCTCTGCAGAACCATGAGATGTAAACATATACTCTCTTGCTTTTTGATTTATACGAATTGCAGTTAACGCTGCTGCAGCAGATATAAAACCATCAATTACAATTGGTATTCTGTATATTGCAGCTCCTAAAAAACAACCTGTAAGGCCTGCAATATCAAACCCTCCAACTTTTGCAAGTACATCTATTGGATTATTGGCATCAGGCTTATTTATTTCAATTGACCTTTTAATTACATCTATTTTATTTATGTAGGCTTCTTTAGAAAGTCCAGACCCAATCCCAACCAACCTTTCAACTGGTACACCTGTGAAAACAGCTGTGACTGCACTACTTGTAGAAGTGTTACCGATACCCATTTCACCCGTTCCTAAAAGATTTATTCCTTCAGCTTTTAAATCCTTTACAATATCAATTCCTGCTATAATTCCTCTTATTGCTTCCTCTTCAGTCATAGCAGCGCCCTTGGCCATATTCCAAGTACCTTTGCGAATTTTCCTGTTGAGAATTGCATCATTTTGAATATCTGCATCAACCCCAATATCCACTACTACGACCTTTGACTGTGTTAGCCTTGAAAATACATTTACAGCAGTTATACCCCGAGTAAAATTACAAGTTACTGATGCTGTAACACTCTTTGGGCATGAACTGACACCTTCCTCAACAACACCATTATCAGCACACATCACAACAATTCCTTTATTATCTACCTTTGGAGCAGAAGAAGAATTTATACCTGATAGTTTTACTATGATATCTTCAAGTTTACCGAGACTGCCAAGCGGCTTTGTGAGGCTGTCTAACTTTTTTTGAGCTGCCTCCATTGAAGCTGTATCTAAAGGAACTATTTTATTAATTAATTCATTTAACATTTTTATTATCCCTCATATTCATCTTTTCCAGAACTTCTAGCTATAGTAATTATTATATATGTAATTATACCATTTGAAAATATTTATCTGGATATACTACTCTAAAGGTATAGCCAGCAAATTAAACCTAAAAGGCTATTAATTCATTTTTTATTTACAATTCTGTTTAACCTTACAAATAAATAATTGTAATTTAATAATATTCTAGCTGATTATAAACATTTATCATTTTAATTGCGATACAACTTTTTTCTACATTTTTTTCATGCCACATTTAGTAAAAAACAGTATAATACTACTTATAAGAGGCATTTTGTTGTTATTCCTATTTTTAAGTCGATTTTTAAGCACAGATTGTGTGTTTTGGTGTTTTTTGTCTCAGTTATAGAAACATCCTTTGTACCTTGATTCCTTGCAGCCTTGAAAAAGAATTTTGTTACTATGCAATTATTACAGTACTTACTATGCAATTATTACAGTACCTTGTTTACTGTATATGTAATACACTTTTAGTATATAACAACTTCAATATTAAAGGGGGGAGAATAGTAATTTTAATTGGCTAAAAATACATTGATTCAAAGAAAGGGGTGACTACTTTTACCATTATTTTTAATTTTTATGTAACTTTCGCACACAATATGTCTGTGTACAAAAATTATTAACTGTGAAAGTTGAAATTTTAACTAATAATTATGTGAATAGTATTACTAAAAGCTTTAATACAGCTGATCTATTCTATAACAAAATCTACTAACTAAAAATTTTCTTAGGTATTATAGCTTAATCTTGACTATCACACAAATGTAAGGAATGAAAAAGTAAAAATCTAGGAGGTTAATCATATGCGCATAAGAAACATTAAAAATTTTGTAATCATCTCTTTACTTACCGTTTTTACAAGTGTATCTCTTTTAACACCGACTTTGCCGGTAACTGCAGCGACAAGCGCTCCATATAAATGGGATAATGTTAAAATCGGTGGTGGTGGTGGATATGTTTGTGGACTCGTCTATAACCAGAGTGAAGAAGGTCTTGTTTATGCTCGAACTGATATGGGCGGAGCATATATAAGGGACAAGCAAACATTAGAATGGAAACCTATTACTGATTGGGTATCACCTGACGAATGGAATTTGCTTGGAGTAGAAAGTATAGCTACAGATCCTGTTGATACAAACCGAGTTTATATTGCAGCCGGTACATACACAAATAGCTGGACTTCAATGAACGGGTATATTTTACGCTCTGATGACTATGGTAAGACATGGGCGAGGACAGAATTACCTTTCAAATTTGGTGGAAATATGCCTGGACGTTCAGTTGGTGAACGTTTAATGATAGACCCTAACAGCAATAACATATTATATTTTGCTGCAAGAAGCGGTAAAGGTCTCTGGAAAAGTACAGACTACGGTAAAACATGGGCAAAGGTCAGCAGCTTCACAAATGTAGGAAACTATGTTGAAGATCCCAATTTTGAGTATTCATCGGATAATCTGGGCTTGTGTTTTGTAACTTTTGATTCATATAAGGGTACTAAAGGTACACCAACAAAGGACATTTATGTCGGTGTTGCTGATAAAAAGAACCCACTGTATGTCAGTCATGATGCAGGAGTAACCTGGAGCCCTCTTGAGGGTCAGCCTACAGAAGCTACATTTAAACAGCATAATGAGAAAGCTTTAAAAATCGGTATCCCTCAGCATGCAGTTGTAAGCAGCAAAGGAATTTTATATGTTACATATTGTGATAGGGGAGGACCTTATCAGTGTGATGACGGTGCAGTTTATAAATATGATACAAATACTGGTGTTTGGAAAGATATAACTCCACCTTCCGGGAAAAACTGGGATGGTTCTCCAAAGTATGAAAACTACTACGGATTTTCAGGATTAAGTGTTGATGCACAAAATCCTGATACACTTATAATATCATCACTTCAATCATGGTGGCCTGATAACTTTATTTTCCGTTCAAGGGATGCTGGTGAAACTTGGGATGCTATATGGGAACACGGTGATTCATATCCGTCAAGAAACCTTAAATATACAATGGATATTTCAAAAGCGCCTTGGCTTACATTTGGAAATAAGATAAACGCAGCAAGTGGCGGTTTGATAACAGGCGACGAAATAATGAATTATCCTGCACCAAAGCTTGGCTGGATGATGAGTGCTCTTGCAATTAATCCTTTTGATTCCGATGAAATGATATATGGCACAGGTGCTACTATTTATGGTTCAAAAAATCTGACAGATTGGGATAGTGGTAAATTAGTAAATATCGAAGTTATGGGAATGGGAGTTGAAGAAACTGCAGTTCAAAATCTGATATGTCCTCCAATTGACGGTGTAGAACTGATAAGCGGGCTTGGAGATATCTGTGGATTTGTACATAAGGACTTAAAAGGAGATCCAGACATGATGATGTTAAGTCCTAGATTTACGAGCACTACAGGTTTGGATTATGCAGAGCTCAATCCGAAAATCATAGTAAGAGTAGGTAATACTGATAAAGAACAATATGAAATGATCAAAAAAAGTGCTGCCATTTCTAAAGATGGAGGCGCAACATGGGCTGAAGTTCAACCAAATGTAAGCTATACCTTCCCTGCTACTAATGCAGACGATATCGTACAAGGTGGTACTGTTGCAGTTTCTGCCGACGGTTCAACCTTTGTTTGGTCACCAAGCACAAGTCAAGGAGTTCTTTGTTTTATGAACGGTGGATGGAAGGCTGTTAGTACTCTGCCAGCTGGTGCAAATGTTTGTTCAGATAGAGTTAATCCAAAAGTATTCTATGCATATGCAGACAGCACTTTCTTTGTAAGTAATGATGGTGGACTGACCTTTACTGCAGTAAAGACAGATCTTGAGTCACCTACTGCCAAGATTAAAGCAGTTCCAGGCAAAGAAGGTCATGTTTGGATTCCAGGCTCACAAACTGGTCTTTCCTATACAACTGACGGAGGCAAAACAATAACTAAAGTTAATGGGGTTACCAGATGTGATGTAGTTGGCTTTGGTAAAGCTAAAGACGGCGGAAACTATTTGTCAATCTATATCTGTGGTGAAACCGATGGTCTATATGCAGTATATCGTTCCGATGATATGGCCAAAAACTGGTTTAGAGTAAATGATGACCAACATCAGTATGGTTCTATTAATTATTCAATTACGGGAGATTTAAGAGTTCATGGACGTGTCTTCGTTGCAACCAACGGAAGAGGTATTGTATACGGTGAGCCTTCTGGTACTGAGCCTGAAATACCAACTTTCTCTATCGGAGACATTAACAAAGATGGCTCTATTAATTCTATTGATTTCGCAGCCTTAAAAATGTATCTTCTAAGTACAACCACACTTACTGAAGAACAAATGATTCTTGCTGATGTTAATAAAGATGGCTCTGTCAATGCTATTGATTTTGCAGCGTTAAAAAGTTATTTATTAGGAATAACTACTTCCTTTTAAATAATTGCTCAATTAGTTTAATTTAACGAATCAACATCTATTGGTGCGGTAGAAATATCACCTGCAAGAGTTAATTTAACTATTTAAAAAGTCGGTGTGCAATAGCACCGGCTTTTTTATGTATCAGCAGCAGCCTAAACAACTCAGCTCTATGTATTTTTAAAGCACTTTTATACTAATTTGCATTTAAAAATGTGGTATCACATTTTTAAATAGCCGCATCTGCGACGACGGGACGTAGTCCGCAAATGTTTTTAAATACGAAATAGTATTATTTTTACCATACCATGACCCCATCAATATTGTATAATTAATTATATATTAACTTTCGCAACTAAAATTTGTAAGTGTTCAAACTGAGAAATGAAAAGTTGAGTTAGATAGGAGATAGCTAGATGACAGGGATAATATTAGCTGGAGGAAAGAATAGTAGAATGGGTAGAAAAAAAGCCTTTATCAATGTTGAGGGAAACACAATAATTGATAGAATATTGACTATTTTTAATGAAGTTTTTTTAGAAGTTATAATTGTATCCAATTCATCTGAGGATTTTTCATATACCGGTTTAAAAGTTGTTAGTGATATAATTCCTGATAAGGGGTCTCTTGGTGGCTTGTATACAGGTCTTATTAATATGACATATGAAAAATGCTTTGTTGTGGCGTGTGATATGCCTTTTATTAGCAAATCACTTATAAAATATATTATTGATATTCCAACATATGATATTGTTGTTCCTAAAATTGAAGGTGGTTATGAACCTTTATTTGCTTGTTATTCAAGAAAGTGTGCAAACATGGCAAAAAGACATCTAGATGAAGGGAATTTAAGGATATCTGACCTGTATGCCTATTTTAATGTGAAAGAAATCCATGAAGATGAAATAAGAAAATTTGATAGAAGTATGAGCTCACTTGTAAATATTAATACTCCCGAGGACTTGACTTCCTCTATGTTTTAGCTTCGGTTATGCAAGAACCCAAGCAATAAAGAAGCTTGTCCTTATATTAGTTAATATCTACCCTCCACATCTGTTGACTCTCCCTTTGATAACGTCAACGGCATGTACTAATACCGGTAAGATAGTTTCCAGACATTCCTTTACTGCTTTTGGACTTCCTGGGAGATTTATGATGAGCGTCTCTTTTCTGGTGCCAGCAACTGCACGTGATAATATGGCATTTGGTGAATACTTTGAAGTTTCAATTCTCATTTTTTCGGGAATACCAGTAATTTCTCTATCAATCACCTTGTAGGTAGCTTCAGGCGTAACATCTCTAGGACTTAATCCAGTCCCTCCTGTTGTCAGTACAATATCCATTAATTTCTCATCTGCCAGCTTTTGCAAACATTCCACTATAGTATCTAATTCATCTGGAATTATAATCTGACTGTCCACCGAGCCAATATCTTTTACCATTTCGGCAATTACCTTGTCACTGGTGCTTTCCCTTTGACCTTTTGATGCACTATCTGATATTGTTACTATTGCAATTTTAATCATTTCCTCACCCTTATTTCATCACCGACTTTAATACTACCAGCCTTTTCTACGATAGCAAATAAGCCTTGCTTTGGCATTATGCAGCTATTAACTTTCTTAAATATCTCACACTTATGATGGCATTCCTTGCCTATCTTTGACACTTTCAACTCTACATCTTTTCCAATTAATAAATAATCACCAATTTTAAGTTTTTCAAGTTCGATACCCTGTGTAGTAATATTCTCTGCATAATCACCTGGTTTTAAAACTAAATCAATTTTATTATCTTTGTTAATACTGTTCTGCTGCATAATATTTTCTATTGAAAGAAGACTGACTTGTCTTATATGAGCTCCTGAATGGGCATCACCTTCAAAACCATAATTCTCAATCGCTTCTATCTCAGTAACAGGCTGCTTTGAAGTCCCTTTCTCTTTGCTTATGTTCAATGAATAGACTCTTCCAATCAATTTAAACTGCCTTCTTTCTTATTCAAAATTTGTATGTTTATCTATGTTGCAAATTTTTTCATTGTCTTCAGCAGCAATCTATACAATTTATTTTCTTAAATTTTGCAGTTGAGTATACTGCTTAAAGCCTATTAATATCAAGGTGGTAGCATCCGCACCAATAGATTTTTATGTCTAAAATTTGAGTTATCTACTTAAATTCTCTCTGCAAAAATCACCACTTTTGCCACCAGTCTTTTTTAGTAGCTTAATCTCAGAAATAATTATACCTTTATCTACTGCTTTACACATATCATAAATTGTCAATGCAGCAACAGATGCCGCAGTTAATGCTTCCATTTCCACTCCAGTTTTAGAATATGCCCTGGCAAAAGTTTTAATAACAATCCGATTTTTTTCAATGTGGAAATCCAAGTCTACTTTATCCAAAGGTATTTGATGGCATAGAGGAATTAGCATGCTTGTCTGTTTTGCAGCCATAATACCTGCACATTTTGACACACTAAAAATATCACCTTTTGCAATTTTATTTGCTTTAACTAATTCAAGAAGCTCTTCTGACATTTCTATCGAAACCTGTGCAGAGGCTTCTCTACAGGTAGGCTCTTTAATTGAAACATCTACCATCTTTGCTCTTCCTTCTGCATCTAGGTGACTCAACTCTTCTATCAAATTTCAACCTCCTATCCTTATCATTGAACAAAAATCCATTTGTTTATCCTCAACAATCAAATTATGGCTTGCTGGTTTTGATGCAATAGCACTAAATAAAAGTTTAGTAACCTCATCAATATCTGACCCGTTTCTAATACTATTTTTAACATCAACCCGCTCCTGTGAATATAGGCAAGAAAGTAGCTTGCCATCTGATGTCAGCCTTATTCGGTTACAGTCAGCGCAGAACTTACAGCTTAACGGGCTAATAAAACCAATAGTTCCCTTTGTACCTTTTATTGCATAATATTTTGCGGGCCCATTTCCATTTACCATTGTCGGTAAAAGATTATAAGCCTCATTACATTTAGACCTCATCTCACCAGCAGATACAAACTTTTTTGCATACCCATCAAGACTATTTTTTGTTGGCATATACTCTATAAATTTAACAGTAATTCCAGTTTCAATAGCAAAATGAACAAAATCCAATATCTCATCAAAGTTAATATCCCTTATAATAACAGTGTTTACCTTAATCTGAGAAAATCCTAACTGTATTGCTCTTTCTATTCCTGTTAGAACATCCTTAAGTTCTCCATATTTTGTGATCTGCTTATATCTATCCGGGCAAAATGAATCTAAGCTTATATTTAATCTCTTGAGTCCTGCTTTCTTTAATTCTGATGCAAATTTTTCTATTAACACACCATTGGTGGTCATTGATATATCTATGCTTGAATCAATTTCTGCAATGCAAGCAACTAAAGACACTATGTCTTTTCTTAGTAATGGCTCTCCACCAGTTATTTTTATTTTTCTAATCCCATGTGAAGCTGCCACCTTAACAAAGCTTACAATTTCCTTTATACTCAACAGTTCCTCTTCCATAGCTTGAAGTACACCATATTTGGGAATACAGTATATGCAACTCAAATTGCATTTATCAGTTACTGAAATTCTTAGATAATCAATGTTTCGCCCATATTTATCAATTAGAATTTTCCTCACTCCTTATACCTCAAACTAACTTATCAGCCTTGTATTTCTCTATAGCAAGGTTCTAACAGCTATTTCAATCCACTATTGAGTTAGCGTATTAAATAAAGAGCTTATTGTACTATATCAAAACTAAATGATATATCTGATAACTTTAACGGCTTATAACTCTTTGAGTAAAAATTTCTGAACAATAAAGTCAGTAATTTCCCCTATATCTTTAAATTGAAACAATTTAATATTATCAAAACCCTTGGGTACTTGGAAAGACTTTTCGTCAACAAAATTGTTTACTAAAGCAATAAGGTTATTATCAGCAGTGGTTATAGGATTATCAAATCGAACAACCTCTATTTTAGGCTTATCCATACTTTTATAACCTTCAGTAATAATGATATCAACGTCAGTAAACAACCCTTCTGCTATTTCATCCAAGTTTTTTTCACAGTCAATATTTTTAATCATGGCCATCTTTTCCATAGAAGTTATAACCACTGTATCCGCCCCAGCTTTAGCCATTCTCCAAGTATCTTTCCCTTTATGGTCTATATCAAATTTATGGGCATCATGCTTAATTGTACCCACTTTATAACCCATTTCTTTCAAAATGGGAATTAAATTCTCTATTAGGGTAGTTTTTCCGCTATTGCTCTTTCCAACTATTGAAACTATAGGTATCATTTTATTATTCCTTAATCATCTAATAATTGTACTAAAACTTTTTCACCGCTTTTAAGCTCAGAGATATCTTCAGGTACAACAATCAAGCAATTGGATTGCAACATGGAATTTATCGCACCTGAGCTCTGATTTCCAACAGGTTTTGTAAAATATGAGCCCTCCCTGTAGCAAATGCGCCCCATAATAAAATGTCTGCGCCCAGGAGTAATAGATATGTCTCTTTCTAAAACAGCATATAGCTCGATAATTGGTTTACTCACTCGTCCCTGCATTTTACACATAGCAGGTAAGACAAACTCTCTAAACGTTACTAATGTAGAAACAGGATTGCCAGGCAAGCCATATATCAATGTATTTCCCTTTACCCCAAAAAGTATCGGCTTTCCAGGTTTAATAGCAACCTTCCAAAATTTTATACTTACACCCTTTTCTATTAGTACTTCCTTTACAAAATCATAATCTCCGACAGATACTCCTCCAGAAATTACAAGTATGTCTGAATTCAAGCCCTCTTCAATACTTCTATATATTGCATCCCTATTGTCCTTAGCAATACCTAACCTTGAAGGTAATCCCCCATACTTAATGACATTTGCATATAAACTATAACTATTAATATCCCTTATTTTACCTGGTGCTATTTCCTCTCCTATATCAACAACCTCGTCTCCAGTAGCTAGTATACTTACCCTTGGTAGTCTGACAACACTAACTTCACGGATATTCTGTGCAGCAAGCATTCCAATATCAACTGGGGACAATTTTTTGCCTTTCGCTATAACTATTGTTCCCCGTGCTACATCTTCGCCTTTGTATCTGATATTTTCTTTCTTCTTTATACTGCGAAACACTTTAACCAGTGCACCTTCTGTATCAGTATACTCTATTGGAACAACTGCATCAGCTCCTTCAGGAATGGGAGCACCAGTCATAATCTTTATAGCTTTTCCATTCGCTAATTTGCCACTATATGTATATCCCGCAGGAATTTCACCAATTACCTCAAGCAAAATGGGCTGCTCAGAGGAAGCACCTTTAAGGTCGGAGGAAATAACTGCATATCCATCCATTGCTGAATTATTAAAATTGGGCAAGTCAATATCTGAATATACATCACATGCAAGAATTCTATTTAATGAAGAAGTTATATCTACTACTTCTGAAGCTAATCCTACTACACTATCCAATACAACTTCTCTGGCCTGTTCAATTCCAAACATGTAAACCTCCCACGCCTCACTTTGGCTACAAATCATAGTGAAACTATCAGTGGAAAGCCTCTGCTTTCACCAATATGTATTTACTATTTTTTATTTTTTATTTCCTTTATAAGTGCTGGAATTATTCTCTCAATTTCACCAACCATACCCAAGCTTGCAACTTTAAATATTGGTGCATTGGGGTCCTTGTTAATTGCAATGATATATTTAGCTGACATCATACCAGCTAAATGCTGTATTGCACCTGAAATGCCACAAGCGATATAAACTTTGGGCCTGACATTAATACCTGTCTGCCCAATCTGGTGACTGTATTCAATCCAGCCTGCGTCCACCAATGCTCTTGATGAACCAACTGCTGCCCCCAGACAATCTGCAAATTCTCGAATCAGTTCAATATTCTCAGGCTTTTGAATACCTCTGCCTGCTGACACAATAATATCTGCATCCGCCAAATTAACCTTTTGAGCGTTATTCTTGATACTATCTATTTTTCTTACTTTCAAGTTCTGAGAAAATATAACATTAGGTTTTATTACTTGTCCAATCTTGCCAAAATCAGGTTCTATAGGCTTCATAACCTTTGGTCTAACTGTACACATTTGAGGTCTGTGCTTTGGACAAATTATAGTTGCCATTAAGTTACCACTAAAAGCTGGTCTGGTCTGTTTTAGCAACCTTTTTTCAGAATCAATTTCCAGATTGGTGCAATCAGCAGTAAGTCCTGTATTCAACCTCGATGCTATACGTGGTGCTAATGAACTTCCGTATGTAGTTGAACCTACCAAGAAAATTTCCGGTTTGTTTTGTAGTATAACTTGAGCAATTATGTCCGTATACAGTTCATCATTGAAATTCTCTAACTGTGGGTGATTAACTTGAAAAACATTATCTGCTCCGAATGCCAAAAGCTCTCTCACCATTTTATCGGTATTATTACCAAGTAGTACTACTGATACCTTTGTACCCAATTGTTTGGCTAGCTGCTTGCCTTCTCCTAATAATTCATAAACAACACTGTGTATCTGTCCAGCTCTTTGTTCTCCAAATATCAGTATACCTTTGTACTCATCAATATTTATTTTGCTCTCTACAAAGCTCTTACTATAGCTTATTGCATTAAAACTACATTTTGAAATACAAATTCCACATAATGTACAGTTATTATCTATATAAACTACGTTTTTATCTTCCTTTATTGCATTACAAGGGCATACATTTATACATTGCAAACACTTAACACATTTATCAGCTAAAATTTTCATTTCTGCCATTTAATACACTCCAACCCGTTAATTGTCGCCAAAATAATCAACATTTATTCAGTAACTTTATAATTTCTTGCTTTTAACCATTCTTGTATAAAATATCCATAAGCTTATTAGCAGCTATTTTTGCCAGTTCTTGAGGTTCTCCGTTAAGTATTTCGTTATCTATATCATGATTAGGTGTAAATGTATCTACAACGTAGGTAGGTGAACCAGCAATTCCACATAAGTTTTCATCAATATTAATATCTTTAACTGTCCAGATAGGAATTTCAGCTTGCATAGCTTTTCTTAAACCGAATATAGAAGGCAGTCTTGGCTCATTGATTTCTTTTACAACTGTAATCAGCCCAGGTAACTGCATTTCAACAACTTCATATCCATCTTCTAAAATTCTGTAACATCTTATACGATCCTTTGATACTTCTTCAATTTTACTTACACATGTTATATGCGGTATTTCAAGTTTTTCAGCAAGGCTCGGACCTACTTGTGCAGTGTCTCCATCTGTAGATTGTCTTCCACAAATAATTAAATCATAACTACCTATTTTTCTTATTCCTGATGCTAAGGTATAGGAAGTAGCAAGCGTATCAGCACCAGCAAAAGCTTTATCACTTAATAAAACTGCTCCATCTGCTCCAATTGCTATTACTTCTCTTAGTAATTCTTCTACTTGTGGTATACCCATACTAATAGCAGTTACATTACCACCTATTGCTTCTCTCAGCCTAATAGCTTCTTCTATCGCATAAAGATCAAAAGGATTTATAATGCTATTGTTACCTTCACGAATAATAGTGTTGGTATCTTTATTAATTTTTACATTTGTAGTTTCCGGCACTTGTTTTACACAAACAATAATATTCAATATAAACCAGCTCCACTTTTAATACTAACTTTACATAACGCTTCAACAATTCCTATTATGCGCAAATTAGTTTGATTATCATAATAACATACAATTTAGATTAAGACTATATAAATCCTACTTCTCTTTATTGCAGCAAAAACTTTTTGTTATAGCATCTGCTACCAGCTCAAGACTTTCTAAAACCTGTTCGCGCTTTTCCTCTGGAATATTTTCATATATTTTTTTAAAGTAATTATTCATTGTATTGTTTATTTCTTCATACACATTTTTACCATCTTCAGTTAAGGATATGGTAACATATCTTCTGTCATTCGGGTCAAGCTCTCTATTAGCTAAACCTTTATTAACAATATTATTAACTGTCCTGCTCATTGTACTATTATCAACATTTAGTTTTTCCGCCAACTCGTTTAAGGATATACCAGAAGCCCTACCGATTTCTGTTATTGCATGACATTGTGTGAAAGATACTCCACAGCATGAAGATTCCATTTCATTTAACAACCCTAGTTTTGCTTCAATATGCCTTATTAGTTCTCTTAATTCTTTTTCATTATTTGATATACTCATTTGTTCTTCTCCTAGACCACGATGTATTTTTAAGTAATCTTAAGCTACTATAAATGTATTCTCCCTCTTGCATCAGAACGGCACCTTTGACAACTTCGTTTAAATTTCACATTAGGATATTTATCCTCAAGTCCTTTTTTGATTTCGCAAAATTCGCTATGCGTTAAAGGCTCTATAGCTCCAAATTCAGTTTCACTTACAGAAAGCAATGGGATGATATTTATTATATCAATTTTATACTTACAAATAAATTGTATTAATTCATCAATTTCTTTATCATTAATTCCTGGTATAAAAACAATATTTATTTTAATCTTTAAACCCGTGATACTGCTCAGGATATCCAATGCTGACTTTTGCAACCTCAAAATAAGTTCCGCTGCTCTTTCTCCTTCGTAATATTCTCCACGATAATTAATAAACTTATATATATTACTAATAGTGCTTACGTTTATAGAATTAATAGTAAGCGTAATATAATCTATTCCTGCTTCTTTTATCTTATCAGCACAGTCTTCTACTCCAAACCCGTTTGTACACATGCATTTTTTGAAATCAGGGTAATTCTTACTTACACTTTCAAAGGCAGCAAAAATATCATCTGGATTTGCAAGTGGGTCTCCAGGTCCTGCTATACCAACAATCTTGCAATCATTAAATAGTTCTAAGCTTTCATTAACATAAGCGGGGATTTCATTAACATCCAGAATTTTATCAGTAACACCAGGTCTTATTTCATATTTAGAGAATGACATCCTGCAATAATTACATTTAGTGTTACATTTTTTTGCAATTGGTAGATGAATTCGACATCCTGATTCTGTTTCATCAAAGCAAGGGTGAAGAACCTTATTCATATATATACCTGCTTTCAAAATATTAATTTACTCAATTTATAATATATAAGCTTGAACACCTACAATTTTTAATGGGAAAGTCAAGTAAGTTGTAATATGGAAAAACCGTCGCTACCCAAGCTATTCATGTTCATTTATATTGATTCCATTATACCAATTCTCATAATATGTAATCTTCGTAATCTTTTTGGCAAACAGAATTTGATTTTCTTAAAGAAATAGTTAATAAGATAGATGGTTGGAAAAATAATAATCATCATCCTATTAACTATTTGTGATAAGTTCTTTATGAGTATTCAGATAAAATTGCTCATATTAATGACAAGTCTTTTAATACCTGATCCATTTTCTTCTGATATGGTTCACTCAATATAGTAAGCGGTAATTTTAACTCATCAGATACTTGCCCCATCTTATACAAAGCATACTTTACAGGTATTGGATTTGCTTCGAAGGAAAGCGCTTGGTAAAGGGGTAACATCTTGGTATTAATGTCAATAGCTTTTGCTAAATCACCTCTTATGGCACTATCATAGAGCTCAACAAATTCTTTGGGCATAATATTTCCGATAACAGAAATAACACCATGTCCTCCAACCGATAATAACGGTAAAAAGGTAGAATCATTTCCAGACAAAACACTGAAGTCAGGTTTAGTTTGAGATACTAGTAAACTTACCTTTTCCATGTCCGAAGAAGCTTCTTTAATACCAATATATCTTTCCAATTTAGATAGTCTAACAACTGTCTCAACTTTAATATCCACTACTGTCCTGCCTGGCACATTGTATATTATCAGTGGAATATTTTTGGTTTCATCATGAATAGCCTTAAAGTGAAGATATAAACCTTCTTGCGTAGGCTTAACATAATAAGGAACTACTGATAAAGCTGCATCAACTCCTACTTTTTCAGCCTCTTGTGTCAGGTAAATAGCTTCGTGAGTTGAATTTGCTCCAGAGTTCGCAATAACCTGTATTCTATTTTTTACAATCTCCTTAGAAAGCTTGAAAAGGTAAATATGCTCCTCCATGGATAACATAGAAGATTCTCCCGTGCTTCCACAAACTACAATCCCTGATATTCCTGTGTTAATTAATCCTTCTAAATATGCTTCATATGCTTTTTCATCTATTTGTCCATTTTTAAATGGAGTAACAACGGCTACATATACACCTTTTAACCTCATTATGACACCTCTTTTAAGAAATTTTACTCATTGCATTACTTAGAATACTAATAGCCTCATCAATTTCAGTAGTTGAAATATTTAAAGCTGGCATAAATCTAAGTGACTTTGTATTTGGAGCATTAATAATTAAAAAGTTATTCATGCATTCATCTTTTATTTGGTTGGCAATTTCTTCATGCAACCCAATTGCAATTAATAATCCATTTCCTCTTATTTCCTTGATGACTTTGTGTTGAGCCATCAATTTATTTAACTGCTCAGTAAGATATTCACCTATTTTTTTTGCGTTATTACATAAATCAGAGTTGATAATTTCTTCAACTACTGCTTTACCTACTGCAGCACCTAGAGGTGTCATACTATAAGTTCCACCCTGATCTCCAGCTTCGAAACAACACACCTTATCCTTAGCAAGGAGAGCAGAGAGTGGGAAGCCTCCACCAATACCCTTTGCAAGTGTCATTATGTCAGGCTCAATTCCATAAGCTTCATACCCAAACATATGTCCTAATCTACCTAAACCAGTTTGTACCTCATCGATTATAAGTAAAATATTATTATCATCACAAAGTTGTCTTACTTGTTTAATATAATCTTTATCTGCTACTATTACGCCACCCTCACCTTGAACAAGCTCAAGCATGACAGCACAAGTATCTTTAGAAATTGTCTGCTTTAATGATTCAATATCATTGTATTCTACCTTTTTAAAACCTTCTGGTCTCGGCTGATAAAGGTTCTCCCATATTTTTTTACCTGAAGCTGACATTGTAGCTAATGTTCTTCCATGAAAACTATTCCAAGCAGTGATGATTTCAAAAGCACCATTCAAATACTTTTGTCCATATTTCCTAGCTAGTTTGATAGCACCCTCATTGGCTTCTGCTCCAGAATTAATAAAAAAGACTTTATCCATACAAGAGATTTTTGTAAGTAGTTCTGCAAATTCTATAGCAGGCTCATTATAAAAAGATGGACTTGGGTTTATTAGTAATTTAGCTTGACGTGTCAAAGCCTCAACCATTACTTCAGGAGAGTGCCCTAAGCAACACACAGCCCAGCCAGCTATCATATCTAAGTATTTGTTAGAATTGCTATCCCATAAATAAGAGCCATTACCTTTTATAAAAATGATATCTGGACGATTAGTAACATACATTAAAGATTTATCTGCTTTCTGTAGCAATTCCTTGGAATTGGTATAACAATCACATGACATATAAAAATCACCATTCTTTCAAAAAATTTATTCTTCTGATTATTATAACACATTTATTTACTGTTGTTATATCCAAATAGCTTTAGTAACTAAATTTGTATATTAACTTTCGCACAAAAAATTCTATAGTTGCGGGAGGCTTACACATTCACCATCCATGGCTCATAGAGTTAATGATTATAAATTCTACTTCCCTACTTAATTTAAATAGATTACTTCCATTTGAATAATTCTTAACAGCAAGTTTTTCTCTTGGTTTTTTTTGCATCATCCTCTGTTGGCCTTTTGTAACTAAAGAGATTACAGCAGCAGCCCCCATTTTCCTTGTTTGTAGTTTCTTGTGCACTGCCTTCTTCAGCAGCTTGCTCACTAGCTTTGTTTTTAATATCCTCTTGGCTCATTTTACATTCTCCTTTCAAATAATGATTAATAATATCTATTTATAATTTTGTTATACCATTGCTCAAAGAAATTCAAGGTTCCTTCATATCCAACTACAGGATGTCTGCTAAAATATATTTCTCTTGCTCCTGGATAGCAAATATTTATATATGCTGGTTCATATGCCTCTTTTGCAAAATAATATTCAGTATCACTTCCCAGCAAAACTTCAGGTTTCAAGCTTTGTATGCTTTCCTTTACTATCTGATTATCATCTGTAATAATTACTTTTGTTAGCGGAGACACTTCCTTGAATCTAGCTTTAGTTCTCTCAGCGTCTTCAATGGATAAATCTTTTACAATTACAGTGTCTATTTTGTCTTCAAATTCATTTACTACAATATTTAATAATGCTAGTGCTATTTCCGGTGGGCCAACTACCATCTTTTTTAATTGTCTAATATATTCAAAAAGTCTAAAAGTATTTACTTTTCCCATGCCATTATTAAATTGTCTCTTGATAGCGGCTCTTTTTTCTTCAAGTAAGTATGCTACATCCTTCTCTTTATGTAGATTCTCTAAAATACTTTTTATAAAAAATTCCGTTTTTTCTACGCCTAAAGGATACGGTAAGGAAATATATGGTATTTCATATTGCTTTCTCATATATTCGGCAGCCTCTTGCCCAATTGGTGAACATACTACTACATTTAGACATGCACGTCCATAATCTCTTATATCCTCAACAGTTGCATTACAAAATAGAGGTCTTGCTTTTATGTCAAATTCATTTAGCAAATTAACTAGGTATTTCATATCCTCTTGCCAATTGGAGCTTACACAAATTGGACTGATTAAATTTACTATTGGATAGGAGTTGTCACCACTTTCACATAATCTTTCAATTAAAGCCTTCATAGCCATATTCATGCCTGAAGTCTGCGTATTAAGAAAGCCTCCACCGTCAACTCTGATTACAGGAATGGGTAGGTTGGCAAGCTTTATTAATCCGTCAATATCATCTCCAATAATTTCAGATGAGCAAGTAGTTACTACAGCCATTAAATCAGGTCTATTTTCGTAGAACTCATCAACTATTTTTTCGCTCACCTCTTGTTCTCCACCAAAAACAGTAGACTTCTCACACATCTCTGTATAGTTTATGTTTAAAGGATAATTTATTGAGGCCTCATAAGCTGGATAAACACATCCTTTAGGTCCATGGATAACAACTGAAGAATTCGCTATTTGAGCAATTACATGGCTAACGCCAAGAATACCACACTTTTCAATTGAATCAATACATAGAGTTGTATCTCTCATATTTTTAACCTTCCACAAATAAGGAATATTTATTGCTTTTCTTTTTTAGTGCATTGGACATTTCCTGATATATTTTTCTTGTACCATTAAACCCGTAAACTGGATTCTGCGCAAATCTATACTTAAAAACAGTTTGGTCAGGAAAGTAATTATTATTGCAAAAAATCACTGGATTTCCCAAATACTCAATTAGTTCATTAACATCTTCAATATACTTAGAAAAAAACACCTTCACATCTAGTCCGTCTTCTAAAATTTCCTTTTCAAATATAGGTAATTTATCTCGGACTATTGAAGGCTCGACACCTACCACAACAGGCTCCATTTCCAACTCATATGCTAACTTGACCAAAGCAAGCATACGTTCTCCTGTCTGTGTCCAGATAATGCACTTTCGTCCTTTTCCTATTTCATTTACCAATTGCTTACGTTGCTCTTCTAATTCCTTAACTTCCTCTAGCTCTTCAATATTAACGTCTAATTGCAGGAGCTTTACTATTTCCATTAGCCACTTCTTAGTAGCAAATAGTCCCATAGGGGCTGTAACCTTTGAATAAGGAATATCGAATTTATTATTCAGTTCATCAAATAAACCCATACCAAAGAACAAGCATAAAGCAACATTTAATTGCGCATTTTGCATTTCATAAAAATCTTCTATTGATAAGCCTTGATTAAATATTTTATTTAATTTTACGCCTATCATTTGAAACATTCTCTTAATTTCATTGATTTCTTCCAGCTTTGTCTGATCCCAAATCCATCTTCTTAAAAATAGATTTACACTTTTCTCTTGGCTATTAACATCTATCGTATGTTGGTTAGTATGCAGGTGTTTAGCTAAAAGCTTAAAAGCCAATTCAGTACCACGGCGATAGGATTTTCCTGAATACCCTCCTGAATTAAGATAAATTATTTTTTCACGTAGTTCATCTGGTAGCCCTTCAATACAGCCTTCAACATCATCTCCAATGATATCTGCACAGCAATTTGTTAAGACAGCAATGATTTTAGGATTATATTGACTGTTTACTTCATTCAAGCTATCTACTAATTTCTTTTCTCCTCCGAAAACAACTTCTCTATTTGTAAAGGAAGTTGATAAGTGAGGCTTGTTATCACACTCCCCAAGATGCCCCATTGCTGGAAGAAATCTTCTGTTTCCCAAGCAGCCTGAAGGTCCATGTACAAGAATTACTACATCCTTAAAGTAATTTAAAATATCAAAAGCACCCCAAAAAGCACAAAATTGGTGCATATCAATACAATCTCTAATATTTAAATTGTCAGCTTTTACTTCTCTAACCAGCATACTTAACATTGCTATCTTGCTTTCAATTTCTCTACTCATTTTCTACACCCTATCTTTTAATTAGTGGCTCCTTAACCATTTTATCAAACTCTGCATCTGACAAAGGAGTAGGAATTACGTAATTATTGTTTTCAAGAATACTCTTTGCCAATTCCCTGTAAACTTGAGCTTGATTAGATTCAGGACTACCTTCCATTACAGTTTTTTCAGCTAGCTCACATTCCTGAACAATATTATCCCTTGGAATCCAACCTATAATATGTGAGCCTAATTTATCAGAAAGAATATTTACAATTTCTCTCTCTAAATAAGCATTACGCTGATTGCATATAATTCCACCCAATCTAACATCACTTCTCTGAGCAAATCGGTTAATGGCTTTTGATATATTATTAGCTGCGTACAATGCCATTACTTCTCCAGATGTAACTAAATATACATCTTTTGCAAATCCCATTCTCAATGGAACTGCAAAACCACCACAAACAACGTCACCTAAAACGTCATACACTACTACTTCAATGTCTAGTTCTTTAATTAGATTTAGCTGCTCGATAATTTCAATAGCCGATATAATCCCCCTGCCTGCGCATCCTATTCCAGGTTCTGGTCCTCCGGCTTCTATACAGTATGTATTAGCAAATCCTTTAGTAACTATATTATCAATTGAGATATTCTTTGAATTCTCCTTGACATAATCTAAAATGTTTGGCATTTTATTTCCGCCAACTAAATTTTTTGTGGAGTCAGCTTTCGGGTCGCATCCAATCTGTAATACCTTATAACCCATTAACCCTAACGCTGCTGATATATTTGAACATGTAGTTGACTTTCCGATTCCACCCTTACCGTAAATAGCAATTTGTTTTATACTTTTCAATTTAATTCACCTTTTCATTCATATTATTATAACGCCTAAATTTCACACTAATCTAAAAATCTATGACAAAATTGATTTTAAAACATCGTTATTTAATATTGAATAGTCCAAAGAAAGACTTTCCTCATTAGGATATGCTTCTCTTAAAATTCTGGGCAAATTAGTTTTAAGGTCAATTGTCTTTTCATTAGACGATGTTTCGCTGAACCCAAACTTTTTAAATAATGCGATTGCCTTGTCATTTCCATTCCAGGTTTCTAACATTATAGAATCGATACCCTTCTTTACAGATAAAATCATAGAGTAGCTTAATAATGAAAAGCCAACTTTCATTCTTCTATATTCAGGACTAACATTTACTAAGCTGATATGAGCTGATTTATTAGTATCAAATTTAATGTATAGCATGCCACATATACTTTCAGTTTTTTCATCAATAGCAATTATAAATTCAGACATATTTCCATCAACTGTATCAACTTTTTCCATTATTTCATTAATGGGACGTTGCGGACAGCAGATGTTTTCTTTTGAAAAGGAGCTTTCATTTTTCCAAGTACCAAATAAATCTTCTATAAATCCCCTTAACTTAGCGTTACAGTCATAACTAGAAAGTTGTTTAATAACCATAATTACCTCCCTTTGCATATAAAAGACTATATATCTATATAAAATTTGCCTTATCTCAAATCACTGAAGTTTTATTATTAGTATATCTTAAATCCTTAGTTCTACTGAGTAGGTTCGGATAAAGGCAAGGTTCGTACACCAACCTTTTATTTAGTGCTAATTCTATCAGAATTATTTATCGTTATACTTATAATATTAGCAATAGTTGTATATGTCAATAGTTTCATATGTAAATAAAACTATGCAAATAAACTATATTGTTTATCAATATAGCTATCCTCAGTTACAGCTCTTTTCTTATTCTTCCATATTGTAAAACCTACATTTCTCTTTTTTACAATTCGGCTGAAATGTAGCTGCCCAACATTTTTTATATTTTATTTGCTTATCAGGGAACTCAAGACCTATGTAATTCTTTGATAATTCTATTCCTTTTTCTAAAACTACTCTTATTGATGCAACACAACAATATGGACCTCCTAAATCGGCAACTTCAAGCAAAGCTGCTGATGTTACTCTATTAGCTAT
The DNA here is from genome assembly GCA_023416275.1 of Bacillota bacterium. GTDB lineage: Bacteria > Bacillota > Clostridia > Acetivibrionales > DSM-1351 > Ruminiclostridium. The sequence goes on from JAEZIB010000109.1 coordinate 29,838, forward strand.
ACTACGCTCTTTATCAGAGCTTGGTGTAGCATTCAATAGAACACTAAAACTTGTTCCTAGTGCTATGGCTGCACCACAAGCACCCTGATATCCGCACCAGCCACCAGGTATATTATAAGCTCTTGAAATGCCCTCAAGCACATCCTCATCAGTAATATGGTTTGTAACATTTTTTACTGCTGTCAAATAAGCAGCTGCAGTTATAGGATGGGGTGTATGTCCAGAAAAGCCGCATTTACTTATAATCCTTTCTGCTATATCTATAGGATTTTTCAAATCAATACTAGGAAGGATTTCGTAAAGCTTGTCCATTACCTCTTTAGCAGCACATACCTTACACAGATAGTGATTATTCGAACAAATAATATAAGATTCCTCTTCCTTACCGCAAAACTCACATTTTACTTTAAAATCATCTTCTTTATATAAAATAACAGAATTACATATGGAACATTTTCCAAAACTCATAACATCTACCTCGCAACTTTATTTTTAAATATCACACTTAAATGAAACATTTCGAGCCCATCCAAGTCAAATTCCAAATTTTCAGTATATAATGCTTGTCCTCCTTTTCCATTATCATTTTCGTGTCTATAATTTATTAGCTGTTAGAAATCTCACCTAAAACAAGTCTACATTGTTTTTAACATAAAGATAGACCACAAAACATCTGTATATTTCGTATTAGAGATAAAATAAGCTTTACTGTTTTTCAAGCTTGTATCATTTGTTAATGCTAAATCCACTTTTCCATCCTCTAGCAACAATAACGATTTTGTTGTAGAATTTGCTTCAACAATTTTATAGTTCTTCCCCTTAAACTCGGTTGTGTCCAACAATTCTTGCAGCAAATGTTCAACTGCCTTGCAGGTGGAAATAGTTAAGGTAGACTTATCATTCAGAATATTTTTATCCAGCATGGCAATTCCATATTCAGGTGTTTTATTTGTAAACACAAAGCCTAGCTCAATAGTAGTATCCCAATAAAAATTAGTCATTTTACCATAAGCATTTGGTAAGAGAATAAAATCCGCACTTCTTTTATGTACCTCATTTATTGCCAGCTCAAAAGAATCATAAAGGTTAATTGTTAAATTCGCTTGTTTATTTCTATCCTCTATATATTTCTTAAAAACTTTTGCTGTTTCACTGCTAGTTGTTCCTTCGGGACCGAGTGTAGCCATTGTTACAGAATTTTTTCTATCTATGTATCCAAATAATTTTTCCTTTTGATAGATACACTTTTTGCATAGTAAATCATCGTTTTGTAGTTTATACATATTTGCCCCTCCAACTATATATTGAACTTTTTATCTTTTATATAATTGATTAATCCTTTATGCTTTACAATTTCATCAATAATATTGCTATTACTCATATTAAAATCAATGTTTTTATTACTGCTTTTATTAATTATGGTTTTGTTTTCAAAATCCACTTCTATACTATCTCCGGTAGAAACCAAGTCATAGAGCTTGTCATTTATAACTACCATTAAGCCTATATTTATTGCATTACGATAGAATATTCTAGCAAATGATTTTGCTATGATACATTTTATACCGCATGCTTGTATAGCAATGGGGGCAACCTCTCTTGAAGACCCGCAACCAAAATTCTCACCTGCAACAATGACATCTCCATCTTTAACATTTTTATAGAACCCTTCTTTAATATCATGCATACAATGCTGTGCCAACTCATTTTTATCCAAGGTAACACAATATCTGGCTGGTATTATTACATCAGTATCAATATTGTCATCGAATTTATGGACATATCCATTTATTTTCATATTACTAGTCAGTCCCATCTATATAATAAATTTTTGGCTAAGCTTCCCCATTGCAAAATTTAAGGTTAAACTTATCTATTTAGAATTCTGGTATTTGTATGCTCCCCTTTATAGCTGAGTATGCAGCTATCGCAGGATTACTTAAATACACCTGAGCTGTAGGATCACCATTTCTACCAAAAAAGTTTCTATTAGTTGTAAACAGTCCTATTTCATTATTTGCAAGCACTCCCATATGTCCTCCCATACACGGCCCACAAGTAGGAGGCGATATTAGAGCTCCGCATTTAATAAAATCTATCAATATGTTTTCTTCCTCCATTTGTTTCAACACATCCTGTGAGCCTGGTATAACAATTAATTTAACGTCTTGGTGAACCTCATTATTTTTTAAATATCTATGAGCTACTCTGAAATCTTCTATTCTTCCATTTGTACAAGAGCCGATTACTACTTGGTCAATTTTTAAATTCACCAACTCTCTTGCAGTTTTTATATTTCCAGGACTATATGGACACGCAATGACTGGCTCTATTTTTGAAACATCAATTTCAACTATTTTCTTGTATCGTGCACCATTATCAGAACTCAAATCTGCATATTCCATTTGAATATTTTTATCTTTAAAAAACTTTTCTGTAACTGAATCTGCATTTATAATTCCGGCTTTACCTCCCATTTCGATAACCATATTGCAAAGTGTTAACCTGCTTGAGATATCAAGGTTTTTAATTAGCTCCCCATCAAACTCCAGCATATCGTAGTTAGCTCCATTAATGCCTAATTGACCAATTAAATACAAAACTAAGTCTTTTGCATATACACCTTTAGATAGTTGTCCAGAAAATACTACCTTAATTGTTTCAGGAACTCTAAACCATAGTTTTCCTGTTGCCCATACACACGCCATGTCTGTAGAACCAACACCAGTTGAAAATGCGCTTAAACCACCATATGTACACGTATGTGAATCTACACCAACAACAATATCATAGGGTTTAATAAAACCCTTTTCAGGTAAAAGCACATGACAAATACCACTTCTCCCAATTTCAAAAAAGTTTTTTATATTCTGCTTCTTAGCAAACTCTTTCATCTTAAATGCAAATTTAGCAGTGGCTATATCCTTTGCCGGAGCAAAATGATCATTAACAAGTACAATTTTATCTGGATTAACAACCTGCTCAAGACCAAACTCATTAAACGTTTCTATAGTTAGGGGTATAGTAGCATCAGTACCCATCGCAAGGTCTACAGGAGAAAAAACCGTGTCATTTGCGTATACAGCTTTTCCTATTTTATTTGAAAATATTTTCTCTACCAAAGTCTGTTTCATAATAACCTCAAAATATTACTCTATATTTTTATCTAGTCAGAACTATAATAGGCCAAGGAATAACATAGTGTTATCCTCGACCTATTTAATGGTTATTTAACTCAACTTTCCCACATGAAAAGTCTATCGTTGGTTAAAATATAATATTTGTGAGTCTATTTACCAATCTTCTGTATAAAGTCCTCTCTAATCGGATGAAAAATATCATATGATCTAAATGGGACTTTTGAAATTTTAGCACAATGAGGAACGTTAGCAGGAATAATACATGCATCACCTGCACTCATCCTTTTTTCTATAGTTCCGTATTTAATAGTCATTTCACCTTCAACAACAACTGTAGTTTGCTCGCTATTATGACTATGAGTCGGAAGGTCAATTATTTCTCGGAATTCAAATTTGCTGACTGTTACATTTTCTGAGGAAATTATAAACATATCAGCATTTTCTCCAATTAGCTCATTGTTTACCTTTGTCCAATTATCAATACTCATATTAGAATTATTATCTCCTCAGTTTTGTATATTCCATTATTACATCCTCTACAGAGTAATATACTCCTGCTTTTTCGTTATTCTTCATGTGTTTCCAAAACTCTAAAACTTCTTCTTCTGACGGCTCAAATCCGTTAATTTTTAAAATATGCTGGATGGTGTGTTTACCCGCATGTTTTCCCATCTCATATTTTCTAGAATGTCCTACCAATTGTGGGTCAAATAACTCATAGGTATTGATATCTTTTAACATTCCATGAACATGTATCCCGGATTCATGAGAATAGGCATTTTTGCCAACAACTGGCTTGAAAATATCCATCGGAATACCTGAATACTTTTCAACAGTTTTAGATAACTCTCCTAGAATTCTCGTATCATATTTTAATTCCTGATTATATAATACTTTTAAAATCATAAGTACTTCTTCTAAAGATGCATTACCTGCTCTTTCGCCCATACCATTTACTGTAGGAGAACAATATCCTCCTCCAGCTAGCAAGCCGGCAATTGTATTTGCTGTTGCAAGCCCCATATCATTATGACAATGAACCCCTATACGTAATTTTAAAATACTTACCAGTTTCTTTATAAAATTATAAGTCCTCTCAGGAGTTAAATAACCAATTGTGTCTGTAGTTCCTAGAATATCTGCCCCTTCTTGCTCAGCCAAGGATAGTATCTCAAGAAGTACATTAAAGTCTGTCCTTGTTGAGTCCTCTACTCCGAACTCAACAAACAGACCTTTGTCCTTAGCATATTTAATTGCATCCATCGCTTTTTGAACAAGATTTTTTCTAACAGTAGCAATATCCTCACCAAATTTTGCTTTTAAGTGGATATCTGAACCTGGGATAAATAATATAACCCCTCCAACACCACAGGAATGAGCGTGGTCAATGTCTTCACGAACAACACGGCACATACTCATTATTCGCATTTTTAAGCCTAAATCACAAATTTTTCTTATAGAAAGTCTTTCTTCCTCTGAAGTTGCTGCAAAGCCGGCATCAATTGATTCAATGCCTACCTTATCCAACATTTGTGCAATCTCTGCCTTTTGCTCGGGAGTATATCTAATGCCAGATACCTGTTCGCCATCTCTGAGCGTTGTATCACAGAAGAAAAATTTAAAATTTTTATTTTGTTCATTTTCATTCAGACTATAATAATCCATGTTACAACCCTTTCAATTTATGCATTTAATATTAAAGAGATTTCTATTAAGATACCTATTCGATAAGTTTAAACCTGAGGCTTCTGTTCCATCATTTGAAGCATCATTATTATATTGTTACGCTGAATCTCATTTGCAGATTCACAAATTGATAATGCTTTGGAATCTCTAAGTAGCTTCTCTACAGGGTACTCTCTTGAATACCCATAACATCCCAAAATTTGTATTGCTTCATTTGACGCCATAACTGCAGCCTCTGAACCTGCTACCTTGCTCATTGAGCCTACTACCATACCAGGTATCATGTTATCTAAATGCCACGCTGCTTTTTGATACAAAAGTCTTGCTGACTCAATTGCCATAAACACATTTGCCAATTTATGACTTATTGCTTGGTGACTAATAATTGGTGCTCCACCTTGAACTCTTTCTTTAGCATATTTATAAGAAATATTAAAAGCTGCCTGAGCAACACCAGTACCTATAGCACCTACAGTAGTAAAACGATTTTCAATCATTGCTATGCAAACTGGTAAACCCATTCCCTCTTTGCCAAGTAAACTACTTGCTGGGATTGTACAGTTTTCGAAAATCAATTCACCTTGCTGTGATAATCTATTTCCCATTTTATCTTCGATTTTTCCAACCTTAAGCCCAGGTGCATCGGCTGGTACTAGAAATACGCTAAGTCCGCCTTGAGGTGCTCCTTTTGTTTTATCAGTTCTAGCCCAAACCAAATATAATCCCGCTATCCCTGCGTTAGTAATAAAGCTTTTAGTACCATTTATTATGTACTGATCACCGTTTAATTCTGCTGTTGTTAGCATTCCTGCAGCTGGATTAGGTGACATATTGTCAGATCCAGTTTGAGGTTCAGATAATGCAAAGCCCATTAAAAATCTTTTGGTTTGGTCATTTGCAATCTTAGTTAACCATTGTTGCTTCTGCTCATCAGTTCCGAACTTTGTTAGTAACTGTGCACCAGTTATAGTTGATAATATGGTATAAGCAAATCCAGCATCACCACGAGCAAGTTCTTCAATCATAGTCAATATTTCAAAATTTGAAAGTCCGCTTCCCCCGAACTCTTTAGGAACAGCCGCACTACCAAAGCCAAGTCCCATTGCCTTTTCTATTATTGACCAGGGTATGCAATCCTTTGGGTTTTCTTTCTTATCATACTCAGCCGCAAAAGGTGCAAGTTCCTTTTCAACAAACTTACTTACCATTCCCTTTAATTGTAATTGCTCTTGTGAAAATCCAAATTCCATTGTTTAATCCTCCCAATACGGTATTTTTTTATTGTTGTAAATTCCTTTTGTTACAAATAATATATATTAACTCAATTCTCCCACATAAAAAGTCTATCGGTATTCAAACTTATCATTGGTTTATTGCCAAAATAATTACTTGAATTATTAATGATTCATGCAATTATTTCTAACCCAAGTTTGCATATATAAATTTAAACGCCTACAATTTTCATCTAGGAAAAGTCGTATCAGCTTAAAAACACTACGTATAAAATCAGTTTATAGCTAAATTGATGTCAATTTATCAAAATTCTCCTTAAAGAAATCAATAGCTCTCACTCGTGAAAACTTTCCATTTTCTGTATAGAAAATATTTTTTTCTTGGCTTCTAAAACTATATTTATAAATATTAACCGCATTAGTATTTGCTTTAATTTCTTGAACATTATTTATATTCTGTTTTATAGCCTCATCGTCTATGTTTGCAAAGCCATCTATTAATAAAACAATATTTAAGGCAAAGTTATTACTCTCTTGTCTTGTTTTAAAGATTACCATATCAGCTATTTGTAAGCTAGATTTTATTTTATTCTCAATCATAATAGGATTTATTTTGATCCCATTATTAAGTATAATTGTCTCATTTTTTCTACCATTAATACTTAAAAAACCATCCTTATCTATACTGCCAACATCTCCTGTTGGCCTAACCATATCCAAGAAATCTTTTGTATTATCTTCCTTATAATAGCAACTGACAATTGGAAAATCACTTTCAGTAACAATTTCATTGTCCTCTGATAGGTAAAGCTTTATAATTGGTTTTCCTACAGTCCCAATTTTGTTTTGTTTTTTATTATTACAAGCTATCATCCCAATCTCAGTCTGACCATAAATCTGATATATTTCTAACTTAATATCACTAAAATGCTCTAAAACTTTAATATCAATTGGTGCCATACCCGTTAGCAAATAATGCATCTTCTTTCCTAAGACTTCATATATTGACTTATGAGTTATATGCCTGCAAACAAATTTATTATTAATATTCTTAAATATGTTTTTAAAAAAGCCCCTTTTATTGTCTGAACAGAACAAATTGTAAAAGAAATTTGGAGGTGCTAATAAAATAGTGGGGTTAAACTCTTTTAAAGCATGCAATAGTGATTTATCATCGCCTAAAGCTATATTAACAGAAGTAATCAAGCATCCCCAAAAGAAAAAGCGTTGCTGATAATTTGCCAGTGGCAGATAAATCATAAACTTATCTGATGGACAAAAACCCATATAATTAAAAAAGTGCTTTGAACTTTCAATAGACCCTTTTTCAGTAATACCTAATGCCTTCGGAAATCCTGACGTTCCAGATGAAAATACAACTGAAAAATCCCGACTATTATAAACAGTCTGAATAACTGTTGAATTATTCCCTATTTGAAATAGAGAACTGATGTCAATAACTTTAACGTCAACCCCTAAATCTAGAAGCTCTCTTTTGCTGACTATGTACTCTGCTTTAAATTGTCTCACTCTATCTTTAATCGTATCAAATTGCTCAATACTATTAGAAACAATAGATACTGCACCTGCAAGAGCTATCGCAAAATCACAAATTAAAAACTCATAAGAATTATCAATATCAATGTAAACAATTGAATTTTCTGTTATACCAGCTTGCTTTAAATTACTATAACAAACCTGTATATCTTTATGAATCTCAGCGAAAGTTTTTCTAAAATAATTATACTTTTTTCCGCTCCAACTCAAATAATCAATGTAATTAAGATTATTATCTTTTATGTAATTGAATAATTGATAGAAATTCCTAATGTCATTTTTTATCATGGACTTTCTCCTTCTATAGTTTCTACAAGAGCATTATAACTAAGCTATTCAACTCTCGTAGTTGAAAATTGTAGGTGTGGGAGACCTTTTAGTGCGAAAGTTGATTAACCTACTTTATTTTGAATCAATATAACCTTTGACACCATTGATTAGATCATCTACTGTCTCATACTTTCCTTTAGCTAAAAAATCCGGCTCAAAAGTACATTTAAGCTTTTTTTCCAGCTTTATAAGAAATTGAAGCCATCCCATTGAATCAATATATACATCTTTTTGAATATTAGTATCTTTATTTATATTTTTATCTGACGCAATTTCTTTTAAGGTATTAATAATCACTTTTTCATAATTACTTTTAAATATCATAAGTCCTCCTCAATTGAAGGTTTATTTCAAATAGCATTTTTTAATAACACTAAATGATAATTTACATCTAAGGTTTTTTCAACATCTGGTGTATATAAAATAATATTCTGATTTTTAACCTTCTTTTTGCTTTTCATATAATCTTTAAGGTTTCTAATAATATCAATATCGCAAATATGACCACCATCGGGAACGTTATCCAGGTAGAATACTTTGGGGTTCATTTTTAAATAATGACTATATACATCATAATAAACATCATGCCTAACATTCGGCGGAATTACCTTTCCAATCTCATCCTTTTCTAAGTTGAATTTTCTTAATGTTTCATCAAAAAAGGCAACTCCTCGGTTTATCATGTCACTTCGAAAATCTTGACTTTGTGCATTATTTTCTATTTTATTATAACTTGGATTGCCTAAATTACATGAATTCCAGTCAGCTATTTTCAGAATACCAGTATCACTTCCAACTAATATAAGTCCTATGCCATCGCCTCGTACTGTAAAATCAATAAATCTGTCTTCAGCAGATTCCCATTTACAAGCAGTCAGGATAAGCATATTCTTCTTTTCCTCATTCAAAAGGCTTCTTGAAAGTCCCATAGCAAATAATGATGCTGCACAGGGTTGTAATAGCGGGATAATTGTAGACTTATCCATATTAAAGGCTTTTTGAACATAGTGAATAATTGAAGTATTATTATGTCTCAATAAAACCTCATTTCCACAAACCAAATAATCTATTTCCTGTGGATTAATTTTGGTTTCCTTTAATAATTTATCTATCATACCAGAAACTATTGAAGCTAAATCATCCTCATTTTTAAATGTAGAAATCTTATTTAACTTAGTTTCTTTTTTGAACTTTGAACAAAATGTATCTTTATCTATGTTTTTTCTTTCAAAGCTTTCATTATCTAGACTAGAGAATACATCATCGATAGTAATATAACTCTCAGGTAAATAATAATCAATATATTTTATATACGTATCAATTCCCATGCTTATACACGCTCCATTAACTCACTATATATAGGCTACTCTGCCTTTAGTATAAATTGCTTAACTATGAATTCACTTTACTCAACTTTCCCAAATAATAAGTCTATAGATATTCAAGCATACTGAGAGTATGCTGCCAAAATAATTGCATGAAGTTAGTAATGGTTCATACCTTTATTTCTAACCCAAATTTTCATTAAGTTTACCCAAACCATTTATCTGGGAAAGTTAAGTTAATATTCTTAAAAAACAGATGTTAATGATTTATTATATAATCCTTCATATAAAATGTTATCAATTTCTTCAACAGGAGGAAGAACGCCTACTCTTGTGAAAGTATCTAACAAACTTTGATATTCAGAAAAGAAACCACTATTAACATGGTCTGTATTTACATCCTCAGTTGTTGTCCCCGCTAAATACCTGTCAAAATGTCTCTTATCAGATTCAAATCTCTCTCCAAACAACTTGTGACATGGGTCAGGAATCCTTGGAAGACCCAAACTATTAGCTAGCTCCCTAGTCTCGTTGTCAGTAAGATTTATAATAGGAGTTATTTTGTTAATTTCTGTGTTTGGAATACCAATTTTTAATTTAGGATATGGACTAAACCATGATAATTGCATTCTATTAAAATAGTACTTTTCAGGATTATGCTCTTTATCATAATCCCAAGTCTTTCCACCAGATCTGATAATTAACGATTCTAATACATATAGCAAATCAAACTTTGTTAAACCAAAAGCTAAAGTAATGTTCTTACCCTTCTTATGCTCATCCTCAAGGTACTTACACAGAGCTCTATAAAGACCAAAAAAGCACCACACACATGGCTTTGATGCATTCATAACCATATCTTCAGTAATTCCGGGGATATTGCTAACATAAGCAGTTGGTATACCCTTATTTTCCCAAAATTCTCTTGTTTCATTTACAGCTTTCTTTTGCTCAGTTATGTACTCTTTTTTACTTTCATCATCTGCAAAATACTCATCAGGCTTATATTTCCATCTAGGTGCTGCAACAGTCACTATCTCTAATTCAAGATCAGGTCTTTCCTTCTGTTTATATTCAAGTAAAAGGGCTGCAAGTACTTGTGCATCCTTTCCACCTGACATTGCTATTGCAACTTTATCAATTTCCTTTGGAATTAACTCATAATCATTAACTGTCTTTAGAAATTTTTCATACTTCTGCTGAAACATGATTGTTCCTCCTAATTTTAATATAATTATTAATAGTACAAATCTTTCTCCATACTATATCCCATTAGTTATTTCACCTATTGCAGCATTTGTAGCAAAAAATCAATTAGGTATACTTTAATGCCTTGACATGTGAAAACAATTACTAGCATTAGAAGTCAGATAATAGCAGTATTCTTGCTTGCTACTAACTCTAATGCAATTCTAACCCGCTTCAGTTCCCCCATAAACTCCATTTCAATCCATACTTGCCTTTTATGCCTATTAATCTTTCTGACTATGCTTTCTCTACCTTTTAGTGGACCATCAGTTATATATATTTTATCTCCTTCTATAAAACCACTTGATAATTCAACACAATGACTGTCATTACATAAACTCAGTAACATTTGTCTCTCAGATTCCTTCATTGAAAATTGCGCATCAGAATATCTTAATAAGCAAACTATATCCTGTGAAGTATAGATAAAAGTGTATAATCTTTCAATAAATTCTTGGTTGGATAGCTCAGATTCAATAAACACATAGCCTGGAAATAAAGGACTATATTCCTTTTTTACCTTTCCGGCCTTTTTGAAGAGACTCTCTTGAAGAGGTACAAATGGTAAAAATGTATCCTTATCTAAACATTTTCTCAGGAATTGCTCCACCCTATATTCCTGACCAGTCCGTACAAACAACACATACCAATACACCATCTTCTACCTCACAAACCTGTTTCGCTGTCGACAAAGCTTTGCCCTTTCGCTTATCTTTTTTGATAAGTTAGCATGACCTTCATTGTATGTTCCTTACCAGTGGTTAACGTGACCCCCCAGCGATTAACAACCAATACGTGCTTATCATAACACCTTTCAAAGCATAACCTAAAATTGATATACAATTACCCCAAAATCTCACTACAACTACTTAACAGTTGAATATTATAAAATTATTTCCAATATTATTTTATATGTTATCAGAAAATATTGTATATTGCAACTGTTTCATAGTCACATTAGCTCTGATAAATATAAATATTTATCAGATTATTTAGGTATCTCAATGAAAGAGAATTATTCACATTCTTGTATTACTTAGACCATTTTAACTGTTTTGCCTCCCATTTCTTTGCAAAATATGAAAGAATAAAGCAGAAAATAAAATACATCATAGCCACCAGTATGTATGAAAAAATAAGTTTGTCCGGCTCCCGTTGACTGAGCATTATCCCTATCTGAGTCAAGTCAATAATTCCAATAATATATATAACCGAAGTATCTTTGAAAAGCGATATAAAAAACCCAACAAAGGATGGCAGCATCATCCTCAGTACTTGTGGCAGGACAACGTAAACCATACATTGATAATGAGATAAGCCTGTGGACGAAGCAACTTGCCATTGTCCTTTATTGATGTTCATAAGTCCGCCCCTAAAAATTTCTGCTTGATTTACAGCAGAATAAAAAGTAAGCGAAAGAAATGCACTCAAAAGGATTGGTAACGGTCTACCTGCAAGAAGCGGGATAAAGAAATAGAACCAAAATACTATCAGTAACAAGGGCAAGGCTCGGGTGATTTCAATCACACAAGTGATAATCCGTCTGATTATATTATTTTTGGAGATTCTGCCTAATGCTAAAAATAGACCTAATATAAACCCTGATGCCATCGTGATGACAGCAAGTAATATATTTATGGCAAGACCACCTAAAGGACCCTGCGGAAAAGGACCTATCAAAAACATTTTTATAAGATTGGGAATATCATCCAACATCTTTTACCTTCTTTATTTTTTTAATTTATTTGTTAAAAAGCTTTTTTCTACTAACAAGCCCAAACGGCTGAATACATAATTGATACATAAAAAGAAGAGCGTTGCTATGATTGTAGCTTCTATTCCTCTGAAGGTTATAGATTCAATTTGCTGTGTAGCCCATACAATTTCATGTACCGATAACGCTAAAGCCAGAGAACTGTTTTTCATATTATGTATAAGCCGTGAAACAAGAGGTGGAAAACAAATGCGTATAGCCTGCGGCCAAATAATATATATCCAGATCTCCAATTGTGAATGACCCAGAGTATGTGCAGCAGATACTTGTTCTTTGGATACGCCTGCTATTCCTCCCCGTATGATTTCGCTGATATAGCCACTACTGCTGATAGATAACCCGGCAATAGCAGCCCAGTAATTTAAAGCTTGATTGTTGTTGAGCATTGTTTTTACGGGTTCAGAAAACAACTCTGGAAAAACATAGTAAAAAAACAACAACCATATGAGAGTCGGAATGTTCCTGCATAACTCTATATAAAGTGATGAAATAATGCGGATTGCTCGGTATTTTGATAACTGTCCAAAGGTAAGTAGGACTCCTAGTACAACTGCAATCAAAGAGGATAGGAGCATCAGACTTAATGAAATCCGAATCCCCTGTAATATCCATTCCAGATATTGTCCGCTTAAAATTTTCTGCCAATCAAATTCATAATTAAAAATAGACCCCATAATTAATTCGACCATCTTTCAAAGGGTTTCAAAAATTTCTTGTCTCGCGTCTTAAACCACTTGTAAAATATATCCTCATATTCGCCAGAATGGTAGATTTCAAGCAGGATATTGTTTATTTCATTTAACCACTCAGAATCATTTTCCGGAACACCAACGCAAAAATACGAGTAACAACATACTTGTGGATGATATTGAAAATTACTCCTATCTGCTTCGTTATATATAAAATGATTTATAATAATCTCATCACTTGCATATCCAGCTACAAGTTTATGCTTCATCGCATTGTAGGCCTGCTCCTCTGAACAATAAGCAATAAAATTCGGTTTAACCAGATTAAGTTCTGCAAAGCAATTTTCTATTTCCATTGCTGTACTTGTACCTATGGTATAAGCAATATCTTTGCCTGCCAATTCTCTTATTGAACCTATATTTTCTTTATACATGAGGATTTTTTTGCAGTCCTGAAGGTAAGAGACGCTGAAGTCAATAAGATTATCACGAGATTTGGTATGGTTCAATTTGGCGATACAAGCATCGATTTTATTAGTAAGAATAGCCTCAATACGTTCCTTGTTTTGCAACGGCTGAAGATTCAAGGTTACGTTCAAGCGTTTCGCAATACTGTAGGCCAGGTCGACATCGAAGCCTACCATTTTATTCTCTTCATTGCGAAAACACATAGGTGGAGCGTTATCTACTATACCTATATTGATTGTGTTAGACTTTTTAACAGAATTCAAGCTGGATTTTTGATTAAAAATTTTCTTCATAAACATTTTAGTGCGTTCCTTTTTAGGACGTATGATAATATCATGGGGATTATCAATTTCGATAATTTCACCTTTATCGAGGAAAGCGACGCGACTGGCTACTCGACGAGCGAAGCCCAATTCATGCGTAACAATAACCATAGTCATCCCGTCCATAGAAAGCCCAACAATAGTATCAAGTACTTCATTAATCAATTCTAAATCTAGCGCGGAGGTAGGCTCATCAAAAAGCATTACTTTTGGCTGCATAGCCAAACTACGGGCTATAGCTACACGCTGCTGCTCTCCTCCAGACAACTGAGCTGGATAAGAATTACTTTTATGTTCTAGACCCACTTTGCGCAAAATAGGAATGGCTATCTCTAAGGCTTCCTCCTTAGTCTTTTTCTTAACCTTCCTTAAGGCAAGTGTCACATTTTCAAGGGCAGTCATATGAGGGTAAAGATTGAATTGCTGAAAAACCATTCCCACCTCTGCCCTCTTCTTTCTACTGAGTGCTTTACAATTTTTACAGTTATAAACTTCATTATTAATGAAAACCTCACCAGCCTGTATGTTCTCCAGTCCGTTGATTGTCCTTAACAAGGTGCTTTTGCCTGAACCACTTGGACCTAGGATAACCAATACTTCTCCGTTATATATTTCCAGATTGATATCCTTTAAGACCTGAACATCACTATACCATTTGCTGACATTATTAATTTTGATAATTGGGTTATTTTTATCCATCATTCATTCTTCCTCTCTTCTGCCACTTTCACAATTTTAACCATCATATCTCCAAAGGCAGGCATGCCAGTGACCTGGTTTATGGCATTTGAGTCATATAACGTATTTATGTTTGGTGTAAATGAAACTGCCCCAGAAAAAAGGCCTATCCCAGTTGCTTTCCTCCCACCTGAACCGAAGGTAGTTTTTATGACTCGGGATTTAATACCTAAAGAAAGAAATACTTTTCCGCAAAGGTATTTTCCATTTGCATTTTCGAGTCGAATCATATCACCAGTATAAATTCCTAGCTCCTCCCCGTCATTTTTATTAATTAAAAACACCGGTATAGCCATATTATTGGCTTCGATTTTGTCCTTACCTGTATTTTGTATTGGAAGAATATAGAATGCATCATTCAGCTTTTTATTTGCTTCTGTTTCAAGGTCAGAAAGAGAAATGCAAACCTGAGACATAGTGCCAGTCTGGTGTGTTCTGCCAGTGACAAGATGAAACGGATACTCTTGTTGTAGGCTCTTTGTAAATTGACTGTTATTTTCCTTCCATAAAAAAGATGCAGAATAGGAGCAATCTATTTTTTTCTTTTGTTTGGGAAAACAATGAAAATTAAATTCAAATTTTCCAGAATTGGTCATAGGCAAAAATCCAGAGGGTTTAGCCTCTTTGTTTAGGCGATATCTGTAATAACTTGTAGGCCAGGCTGCAAGACCACCGTTTTTTCTTAGCCACTCCACTGTTAGTACTTCACCTTGCCGTATAAGTTTTCCGTCAAAATAGACATTTGGGTTATCTGGTGTTCCTTCGATTAAGGAACCTTCGGGATATTGAGGGTAAGGAAGCGGTTGTCCGATATTTCTTAACCCAGGACACCCCTGAAGCTGTATGTTTAGCAAATCCTCTTCCGTTCGGTAACAGGTAAAATCGCTCTCACTTAGTTCTATATCTCCAGCGGCTACCAGCGCTCCTGCCAGCTTCTGCATAATCCAAAATGGTGCCTTAGATTCATGCAGTGGAGCAATTACACGCTCTCGCAATGCGATTTCTGGATTGATGGTATATTGATCACTCAAGCCCATCTTTTCCAGATAACTGCACTCAGGTAAAATAAAGTCGGCATATTTACCTGTTTCATTGATATGGGTATCTATGTGAACAATCATATCCAAAAGATATTCCCCACCTTGGACAGCTGTAAAAGCCTTTATCCATTCGTCGGTATTTCCTCCTGTATACACAGGATTACCTGTTCGGTTGATAAACGCTTTTATAGGGTAAGTATGACCAACAAACGGCCCTCTCTTCAGCTCAACACCATTAAGAATATTTCGAGGAATAGTAGTTAATACGCCCTTCCATGCAAAGGGATAATCACCATATAAATCCTTATGTAGCTGTTGATACGTGCCCTCTCTATCCTCACCGTCTATTGCTCGATTTATCTTGCGATTACCATTTATTTTTCGGCTCATTAGGTTGAGTGCAGGCTTAATCAATCCAGTAAAAACCAGTCCTCCAGGAACATCTATGTTTCCGGTAATAGCGCATAACACGTTGGCTAGTGTGGAGGTGAGGTCGCCTGACAGATGATGGGCCACCCCATGCATTCCGATTTCAATTGCTGCTGGTTTAGTTATTCCCATTAAGTGCGCAAGGCGTTTAATATCGTCCTGAGTTATTCCTGTTTTGTCCGCTCCCCACTCTGGCGAAAAATACAGGAGTCCGTTTGTTTCATCCCTCTGCCTCGCCTGAGCTAGAAATTCCTGCTTAAAATTCTCCCAACCCTCTGTATAGTTTTCAATAAAGTTATGATCCATATATGCTGCCTGTTTGTTTCCCGGCTCATCATGAGTAAGAATATAGAGTAGCAGACAGGCTAATAATTCGGCATCTGTTCCTGGTATTATTGGTAGCCAATGATTAGCTTTTGCCGCTGAATTAGTAAAAGCAGGATCAATAACTACATAATACATTTGATTAGTCAGTTGTGCTTCAGGAATACCACGGGACATGTAATTAAAACGTGTAGCCACAAGGGGATTGGCTCCTACATTTATCAGAAGCTTTGTGTCATGCTCTACTTTTAAATATAATTTATTATCTTGGTTATTGAGCAGTAGCGGTCTCTGAATATCAGGTAAAGGTCTTTCATCTCCCATTAGTAACATAGAACCCCATCGGCGATTTGTGTCACAAATGGCACTATGAGTGTATGTATTGGGAGTTCCGAAGGCATGGAACAACATCATGTAAGGCTCAACATCCGTCAAATCCCCGCAATCTAGGACAACAGACTCTGCTCCATACTTCCTTTTTATATCAAGAAGCTTTGTGGCTATCTGCTTTAATGCCCATTCCCATGAAACTTCCTGCCATTTTTCACTTCCCCGTTCACCTACTCTTGCTAGTGGCGTTTTTATACGTAACGGAGAATAAACAAGTTCTAGTCCAGCTGCTCCCTTTGCGCAGACTGTCCCCTGATTATTAAGCGATTGAGGATTGCCATAAATTTTACGAGCCACGCCTCCTTCGACCAATACGCTTATATTGCATTCCGCTGGACACATAAGATCCACTGTATTAATACATTTTTGTGTGAAAATCTGCTTGCCTTGCTTTAAATTAATGTCAGCTGAATCACTAAATTGAAAATCGTATAGAGATAAATCTGCCTTAATTAGTGCTTCATATTGGTTTTTTTCTCTTTGCAGAAAAAATACCTTTGGTAAGTTCTGAGCAATTGCTTTCTGAACATATAGAGAATTCTGATTAGCTTGCAGAATCTGCATCATCCCACTGTCTCTATGATTCAGTTCTCCGAAATGTAATGCTTTCGCCATGCAGCTAAGAACACATGCTGGTTGTAACCCCTGCTGCAATCTTTCAAAACAAAAATCACACTTACTTAAAAAAGCAGCTTCTTTGTGATATACGATTGTTTCAGGCTCACATGCGTCGATGCAAGCAAAGCAATGATTGCACGCCTCAGCATCATATCTTATAATTCCCTGTTCAGAGTATTGAAGTGCATTGCTACTGCAATATTCCGTACAGATTGGTTTTTCGCAATGATTGCATAAGCTTGGAAAAAAGAGTCTCGTAAAGGCCGGATACGTGCCGACATCCTGTATATGAACTTTCAGTCGGTCTGCCCAACGAGGAAGATTATGCTCCTTTCGGCAGGTCACCTGACATGCATAACAGCCTATACATTTATCGAGATCTATTAGCATTCCGTATTTAGCAGAAGAGTTTTTCATACTAGTAATACCTCAAACCTGTCTATACAATTTATTTTTTACTATATATGAAGAATCATTTTAAAAACATGTAGGCACATCCGCTAAAAACTCACGAATGTGCCATCTTTAATTTTATATATAAGTATGTAATATTTCTTGAATAAATCTACATTAATCAGGCCATGTATAAAGCTGGTCTTCACCAAATGCTTCTTTAGGTAAAACAGGTTTAGCAGATGGCTGTAAAGGGAATTTTCCATTCTCTCCAAACCACTTATCGTAAATCTTATCATAAGTACCATCACGCATCAAATCCTGCAGGATAAAACTGATTTTATCTTTCCATTTACTATCATTTGGTGGAACACCAATTCCGTACAAGCCAGGACTATAAATGCCCCCGATTGGTTCATATTCAACACCCTCTTTTCCAGCTACACCTGCAATAATTACACTATCCTGAGTAAAAGCATCTACCTTACCCTGTTTTAACGCAAGAAAGCATTCTGCATTAGATTGGAAGGTCTGAATATCCGGTTTTGCTCCATTCACCTTTTCGATTTCCTGCTGAATAGCAATATAGGCATTTGAACCTTGATCTACAGCAATCTTTTTGCCTGCTAAATCAGTGAGATTTTTGAACTTTCCCTTTTTAGCATAAGCGATTTTGCCTGTCCATAAATAAGGTGGCTCAACATAATCGATTTGTTCATCACGACTTCTGGTGTGACTAAGATTAGAAACAACCATATCAACAGTTCCGTTAGCCAAGAATGATATTCTTGTTTTGTTGTTAACTACAACTCTTTCAAGTTTCACACCTAGTTTTTCTGCAATAGCATCTGAAAGTTCAATGTCGAAGCCAGTCCAGTTCCCGCTCTCATCTATGTAGTTCATCGGCGGAACGTTGTTGCCTGAACCAATATTGACAACTCCTTTTTCAAGCACCTTATCAAGAATGCTTTCCTGCTGCTTAGTTCCGCAAGCAGCTAATAGAACGCTTGTTATAACTAAGCAAATAATACATACTATACCTTTTTTCATTATTATTCTTTCTCCCCTTTTTAATTTTTTATCAGATTTGATATTCTTATTCTTTTTGTTTAAATTGCATGCAAGAGCTATCATATCCTTTTGTTTTATAGCCCTCCATCACATAGATAATACAAATAAAATTATTCCTGTTCCTGTAAAATTCTTTGCATTCTGACTATTAATTGAGATAATTCTGAAGAAATTTCGTAAATCCTAGCAATAATACAACTAAATTTTAATGATTTAATCAATATAATTATCTACTATTGCTAAGTTCTCTTGGACATGATCTCCAAAGCAACACTAACACTCCTTAATTGTCCAGACCATATAAGTTCAATTTCAGCACGCCTTTTGTGTCTGTTAATCCTTCTTATAACACTTTCCCTGCCCAGCAACGGTCCAGAAGTAACAAACACTTTATCCCCTACTATGAATCCTTTTGAATCTTCTACAATATATTCATCATTACAAAATACCATTAAAAATTTCTTTTCATCTTCACTTAGCTTTACATAACTAATATTTCCATTTCCAAGCAAATAAAAAACACACTTAGAAAACCTTACACACTTATATGCAAAGTCCACGAAAACTCTCTCATCTAAAATTGAATCAGTGAAAATATAACCAGGAAACATTGGTCTTAGCTCTTTACGAATAGATTGTGAATTCTTAATAACTAACTCAACTTGCGGAACAAAGGCTATTGACTCTTCTTTATCAAATAACTTATTTAGAAGTTCACAGGCTTTATGTTCTTCTCCTGTTTGCACACGAAATACAAACCAATTGCTCATTTCAAAAAATCTCCTTCTTAAGATACAGCTTCGCCCTTTCGTTTATCGTGCACAATAGACTACAAGAGATTTACTATATTATCCTTACCACCAGCTAACGAGCTCCGCTACGATTATTGTACGATAAGTACTTTTTAAGAAGCTTAAACATAAGATGAATGGACTTTTACCTTCTTGTTAAAACAACTGCCAAACAATCAACGATAAAATCCTACAGAATTCGACACAATTATTACCTTAATAAACTTTTATATATCAATTTGGTAATAATTTCTTAGATTAGTTTAGCAGAAAAAACATCACAATGCAACATTTTATTTGGTATATTTTATTTTTCCAATCTTTTTTAACCAAAAATGGTCGAGTAGACTTTACCCGGGAGTTTGACAGTTGAATAAAGAAAAAATCTCCAAAAGCCTTGATTAGGGCTTATTTTTTTGTCAAATTTATCATTTTAGTATATCGCATTTTATCGCATTGTGTTATAATATAAGTATAAGAAG
>JAEZIB010000140.1 GCA_023416275.1 Bacillota bacterium
TTTATTAGATATTTAAAATCATTCCTTGTTGCTATTTAATTTTCCTTAAAAATAGTAAAAAGTATAAAAAGAATCTGAGAACGCCAAAAAACTCGCTAAAATAGCGAGTTTTCGGACAAATTGTGGTCGGAGTGAGAGGACTTGAACCTCCAGCATCTTGGTCCCAAACCAAGCGCGCTGCCAATTGCGCTACACCCCGATAAAAATTCCAATTACTACAACTTGATAACCTCAAGTGCAAATGTATTGTACTATAGGCTAAAAATATTAGCAACATTTATTTAGGATTCAAATTCGTGTTTATCTTTGCATTACTCTAGCATACTCCAATTTACACCATCTTAATACTCAATATAAAAATATTATGATTATTCTAAAATTATTCTTCCCTGCAGCACTTTTGCCAACTACGTTATAAACAAATATTACACTTATGCTAAGCAGATGTAACATAATTGAAATCTTATATGACTTGATACATTATTTTAGTTTTTCTATAATAAAGTCAACCACTATTGGCTGTAGAACTGATACTTATGGCTTTCGCTTTTAGCAAAGTTAATGTATCGGTGCTCACCTAATTTTCGATTATATCGATTCTATCAAGTTATTAGGCAAATGTCGGTTTTTAAGGATAATGCCTCTTAGCTCGAAACGAACCATATAGATCAAAATTTTGAATGGTAATTAACTTTAATAAAAGCTATTATATTGCAACTTATTCGGAGTATCAAATTCTTCGTTTTTGTTCATTGTAGCAGCTATTGCTCAATTTTGGAGAGGAGTGACGAATATACAACGTATTTTAGGGCAGATAAGACGAGCTATACAGGACTATAATATGATACAAGACGGTGACAAGATTGCGGTAGGCGTAAGTGGCGGAAAAGATAGCATGACATTACTTACTGCTCTACAGCAGCTACAAAGATTTTTTCCAAAAAAATTTGAGCTTGAAGCAGTCAGTCTTTTAATGGGCATTGGAAATGCAGATTTTACACCCGTTGCCGACTACTGTAGCCAGATAGGTGTGAATTATACTGTTGAGGAAACCATGATTGGTAAAATTGTTTTCGAAATTCGGCAGGAGCAAAATCCCTGCTCTATGTGTGCAAATCTCAGGAGAGGTGCTCTTCATAATGTTGCCAAGAAGTTGGGCTGCAATAAAGTAGCTCTCGGTCACCATAGAGATGATGCAATTGAAACTTTATTGCTTAGTACCTTTTACGAAGGTAGAATACATACATTTTCACCCGTAACCTATCTTACTAAAAAAGACTTATACCTCATTAGACCACTTATTTATACTGAGGAAAGTCAAATAAAGTGTTTAGCAAAGTCTGGGCAGTTTCCTATTGTAAAAAGCCCCTGTAAATATGATGGGAATACAAAACGCCAATACATCAAAGATTTGATCTATGAGCTTCAAAAAGATAAAAGAGATATTAAAAGTAATCTCTTCGGAGCAATTAAGCGTGCAGAAGTTGATGGTTGGCATGAATAAGCTCAACTTTGTGGTTTAAATTTAATGCATTAATTAATTTGTAGACCAGCTATTTATGATCTACTAAAATCATATTGCTGTTGGGAGGTAAAATAAAAAATGAATAAATACATAAGAAAAAGTCTGGCACTTCTATTGGTGTTAGCAACATTTTGGTTAACTTCAAGTAATACAGCTATTGCAGCACTTCAAGTTATTAACCAAACTGTAGAAAAGCAAAATATTACATCTGGACTGGTTTTAGAAAAAATTCACCGGTTTACCACTAGTGGCTGGATAGAATCTCAAGTGCTCAGTGTTGACATGTCAAATGAAAATATTAAAGTGGATAGCTTAATAAATAATAATTCTGTAACTAGCGTTACCACCGTCAAAAATCTTGCGAAAAGTAAAGGTGCAGTTGCAGCAGTAAACGGAAGCTTCTTTGACATGAAAACAGGGGATGTATTCGGTCCCGTTATGTCGTCTGGTGAATTTGCTGTTGCACTTACAAAGAAAAACACTGATTTAGCAACTTTTTCATTAGATGAATTAAACAATGCTCTATTTACATATTTGGATACAAAAGTTGAGTTAATAACACCTAGCGGTGAACGAAAGCCTGTTGCAGCTTATAATAGGTATACAGGTTTCTATAATAATAATATGTACATCGTAGATTCAAAATGGGGTAACAAGACACCTGGTGTTACAGACAAATATCCAAGTTGGATGGAAATGGTTGTAGAAGACGGTATAGTCAAAGAATTCCGTGAAAATATGCCTGGTATTGATGTTCCTAAAAACGGATTTGTCGTTATGGCTACATTTGGTCATCAGAAAGTTCTTACAGATAACTTCAAGATTGGTGATCCTGTTGATTTTGACATAACACTAAATATAGATTCAACTAATTTAAAAATGGCACTTACAGGAGGTACGCTTCTTGTTAAAGATGGAAGTGTTCTCTCTAATTTCACACACTCTCCAACTGCTGCAAATACAAGAGCTCCTAGAACAGCAGTAGGTACTACTGCAGATGGTAAAACACTTAAGGTTGTCACTGTAGATGGTAGATCAAAGTCCAGTCTTGGTTTGACCCAGTCTGAATTAGCAGCTTATATGAAAGAGCTTGGTTGTACAAACGCTATTAACTTTGATGGTGGTGGTTCCACTACTATGGTTGCAAGAACCGCTGGAACAACTAGTCTAAGCACAGTAAACACTCCATCAGAGGGCTTTGAACGAGGTGTTTCAGGTTCCCTTGGTATATTCTCTATTGGGCCAAAGAGTCCGGTAGATTCTCTACTTGTGACCTCTTATGAAGAAAATGTTTTTGTAAATACTTCTCGTGCATTTACAGCAAAGGGACTTGACAAATATCTTAATCCGGTTGATATTAACCCAGATGAAATTAAATGGTCAGTATCAGGAATTGAAGGAACTTTTAAAGGAAACACCCTTTTTCCAACTTCAGTTGGAGAGGCAATTGTAACAGCAACTTTAGGCGAAACAGTGGTTGGTACCTGTCCAATAAGCGTATTAAGCAGTCCAGTGAAACTAGGGCTAAATGTAGACAAATTAAATACACAGGCTGGCAAATCAACTACCTTTGCTGTAAAAGGTTACAATAAAAATGGTTTTAGTGCAAGTATTCACCCTTCCCATGTAAAATGGGGTGTAACAGGTAAAGTAGGAACTATTGATTCTAACATTTTTACTGCTGGCGATAAGGGTACAGGGCATGTCTCAGCTTCCTTCGCAGGCGTTTCAGTTTATTGTCCGGTATCAATAGCACAGCCTGGTGAGAAAAAGATTATTGAGGATTTTAAATCGGATACTATGAAGCTTGACCTATCCTCCAGTTCTGTAACAGCAACATATTCAAAGGCTTCAAATGTATATAAATCAGCACCCTATTCAGCTAAGCTTACATATAATTTTACCAAGGATGTTGAAAATAGCAGGGCAGCTTATATAAACCTTCCAAATGGAGGTTACTCCTTAGATTCTACCACTTCAAAGTTGGGTTTATGGGTTTACAGCTCAGCTAAAAAACCCGTATGGATAGGCTCTATGGTATATGATAATACGGGAAATGTCCATTATAAGTACTTTGCCAAAGGCATAACATGGACTGGATGGAAATACCTCGAAGTATCTCTTGAAGATGTGGATAACCCCAGCAAGATAACCAAAATTTATGCAGTTGAAGCTACTAAGACAAAAGCATCAGGTACTTTATATTTTGATAATCTGACTATGTTTTATTCTGGATATCCCGATGTTGCAGCTTCAAAAACAACAACAAGTACTGTTCCAAAGGATGAATATTATAAGGAACGTACTGTATCAGGCTCAGATTCCTTTACTTTTACAGTATTCGGGCAGTCTGAAGGTTACTCTAATGAAAAAAATAAGACGCAGATATCCATGTTGGACTCACTTGCAGCCAAAATAAAAAAAGAGTTTAATGCTTCAGTAGTTGTAGGTAAAGTGGATAACCTATCTATAAAAACAAAAGTACCATTTTTATCAACAACTTCCGGCTACAAAGCTATTGACAATAACGGTAACAGACTTATACAGCTTAAAACCTTTAAAAACAATAGTATAAGACTTACAGATTCAAATCAATGGTTCTGGTTTAAAAAACAGTTAAGCTCCTTTCAAGGAAATAACCTGTTTGTATTCCTTGCAGTAAGACCTGAGGACTTTAGTGATGCTAACGAAGGTTCTCTCTTAAAGGAAACATTAACAAATTATAAAAAGGAAAATCCAAACAAGAATGTTTGGGTATTCTACAATGGCCCCACTAATTCAAGTTACATGGAACGTGGAGTTAAGTACATTTCTACCGCTGGTTTTAATAGTTCTGGATTTAGTGACAAGAATAAAAGTGCTGCAAAATTTGTAACCGTAAAGACAAAGGGCAACACTGTTACATATCAGTTTAAATCCTTTAATTAGGGCCCATTAGCTCAGCTTTCCCAGTTGTAAATTATAGGTGTGGGAGAACTTATTAGATGAAAAAGTTAAACAAATTAATCATTTAAGTTGAATTACTTGGCATCAATACATTAATAAATTTAGCATAAATAGACTTTCAATGGGAAAGTTGATTAATTAAAATAATTATGATATGAAAATGCGCTGGATTTTTGCCAGCGCATTTTTTACACTAATTTGTATTTAATATGTAGAATCAATTTAAATAGCCTCATATGAGGCTTTAGTGCAAAGCATCAGGTATTTCCCAATACTAACTCTTATGCCCCTTTTGAGCACAAAGATATGGTTAAACCCCTGTGGAGGTGCGCCTTCTTTTTGACGTCCTCAGCTCCTCCTTTGTTAAAAACCACTTATGGTTTTGGGAGCGCAAAAAAAGCACCATGCTCGTACAAAAGATTGCTCTATTCGACAAAAATCCAATTAAGTAATCAATTGTCATGGCAATTGATCTATTTTGTTTTTAAGGAATGCGGCAAATTCATCCTTTAAATCTACCCTCTTCAATGCAAACTCTACCGTAGCCTTAAGAAAACCTATTCTATCTCCTACATCATACCTGTCACCATCGAAATCAAAGGCATACATAGCTTCCCTCTCCATTAATTTCTCAAGTGCATCGGTTAACCATATCTCTCCATTTTTCCCTGGTGTAGCAGATTCTAAAAATTCAAATATTCTCGGAGAAATTATGTACCTTCCTAATATAGCTATATTAGAAGGAGCATGCTCAACATCAGGTTTTTCTACCAGCCCTTTTACCTTGTATACTCTCTCGTCAATCTGGTTTCCAGCTATAATCCCATACTTTGTAACATCCTGAAGAGGTACCTTTTGAACTCCTAAGATAGTTGTTCTATATTCATTATAAACATCCATAAGCTGCTTAATACAAGGTGTTTTTGAATGAACTATATCGTCTCCAAGCATTACAGCAAATGGCTCATCTCCAATAAAGGACTTCGCACAGTATATAGCATGTCCTAAACCCTTTGCTTCCTTCTGTCTAATATAATGAATGTTTGCAATATTTGATATGCCTTGGACCTCACTTAGCAGTTCTTGTTTCCCTTTTCTATGTAGTTCCTCTTCAAGCTCATATGATTTATCAAAGTGATCCTCAATTGCCCTTTTATTTCTACCAGAAATTATAAGTATATCCTCAATGCCCGCATTAGCAGCCTCTTCAACAATATACTGTATTGTGGGCTTGTCCACAATAGGGATCATTTCTTTTGGTTGCGCCTTTGTAGCAGGCAAAAATCTAGTCCCAAGCCCTGCAGCTGGTATTATTGCCTTTCTTACCTTCATAAAATCCTCCAAAAATACTATATTTATAACGCCTAGATTCAAAATCAAATTTCGATTGTAGAAAAATTCATTACATCAGCGGCGTTTAAGCGAGGCGGGAGATATTCTCACCGCCTGAAAACCAGAACAGTACCCGCCACTTATAGAAGTAAGGGACATTTTCTTGCCTCGTTATATTACAATTTTAACACACATTTCTTTTCACTAACAATACATATTATAATTATAGCATTATTTCCTATCCAGCTAATAGAGCAAATAGATTAATATTTTATTAGCAATGCCTTTGACTTTTTGATAATTTTATGATATTATCTCGCTAATAAATACTATATTGCGTATCTTCAGGGCAGGGCGTAATTCCCTACCGGCGGTAATGTGCAAATACTGCATTAGCCCGCGAGCGAAAGCCGACACGGTGAGATTCCGTGGCCGACAGTACAGTCTGGATGGAAGAAGAATTGACATTTGCGAAGCTTATTCGAAGCCCTGTGGATTATTTCCCACAGGGCTTTTATTTGGATATAGGATAAAATTCAAATTACTATAGACCTATAGATGGTTTGAAGCTAGGATCCTTAAGGCGTCAAAAACGGAAAATTACCCCTCCATACATACGCATAAATATTATTAGGAGGTTTTGTATGAATAAATATAATACTAAAAAACTAACAACAATGGGCATTTTAATTGCAATATCAATTATCCTTATCATTTCTCCATTAAGATTTCCCTTTCCCGCAGCACCATTTTTGGAGTATGATGCTGGAGACATTCCTATCCTTATAGGCGGTTTTATTTATGGTCCTTTATCAGGCATAATGCTAACTATAATTGCCTCTGTAGTACAAGCTCTTACTGTCAGTAGTGCAAGTGGATGGGTAGGCTGCATTATGCATATCTTTGCCACTTCAGCTCTAGTTGGTATAGCTGCTGGCATTTACTCTAAAAAGAAAACTTTAAAGGGAGCTGTTATAGGTCTAATTCTTGGCAGCTTATCTATGACAGTAATAATGATTATATTAAATTTGATTATAAATCCATTATTTTATGGTATGACCGTTGATGCTGTTAAACAGCTTATTGTCCCTGCAATATTACCCTTCAATATAATGAAGGCGGGAATAAATTCAATTATTACACTTTTAATTTATAAGTCTATAGGTGTACTTTTAGAACGCATAACTAATAAATAACTCAGCTTTCTCACATAAATGTCCTTCAGTCTCAAACATTTAATTGCTTTTGTTAAAATAATAAGAATAAGACTTTACTTTAAGAAATATACTGTACTGTTTATAACGCCTAGATTCAAAATGAAATTTTTCGATTGTAGAAAAATTTCATAACATCTGTGGCGTGTAAGCGAGGTGGGAGATATTCTCACCGCCTGAAAACCAAATCGATACCCGCCACCTATAGAAGTGAGGCACATTTTCTTGCATCGTTATATTTAATCCATTGTTTATATATTGCTTAACTTTATTCATTAACAGTAGTTGAGAAAAGCTAATTAATATAGGATTATTAATTTCCACACTATGCAATGTTTAGAAAAAACTAAGATAATCTCCTAAAATATTAATATATAAAGGTTCTTATTAGAAAAACACTTAGGTATGTTGGGTAAAAAATAAAAAAATAGAAATTATATATTTACAATGAAATCAATAGCACGTATTATTATATATAATATCTGATTATTATTTTTTAATAGGTGCCAAAAATTCTAAAGCCTACTAAATAATAACTTAACTAATGCGATAATTGCGGGGTGATATTGTTTATGGAATTTTGTAAATGTGGTTCTTTAAAAATTAATGGAAGTTGTACTAATAAGAAGTGTGAACATCACATTAAAACAATGATTGAATTGGCTACTCCTCAGCAGATTGAATATATCAAAGAACTAGCAGATCAGTTAGCTGATGATATTAGCGAAATTAATTTTGATACTCTCAGTAAGTCAGAGGCTGTAGACCTTATAGATGAGTATTTAGAAAAAATAGAAGATGCTGAAAAAAAGCTTTCACCAGACACAGCATTGCTTGATGACGATGACACTGAAGAAGAATTATAAAAACCTAACAAATAGACGGCAGGGATTGAATAACCTTGCCGTCTTTCTGTTGATAACTTATCAGTTTTCGGTTTTACTAAACATGTGGATATGTGAAAAAAGTCGTGTATAATTTTTGAAACATGCTGAAAATCAAGAGTTTACGCATTATGTCAATGTTAGTATCCTGTGCAAAATAGCATGTGTATAATGTGTATAAGTCTGTTAATAAAGTGAAATCACTCTTTAGACTGCTGTGGATAACTAACAAAAATCTGCTATAAAAGCTTACTGTTTCACCTATTTTTTTATTTTTTTATGTTAAGTCCATAGCCATAAGGATACAATACATCGTATTCATTTGACTGCTTATTCATCGTTATCGGAAGTTGTTTAGAATCTTTAGGCCATGTTACAGGTAGTCTTGCTACAAACTCGTACTCATCATACAGTACTTTAGCAATTTCTGCCCCCTCTGTGCCAGGAAGCCATGCTTCAACAAAACCATCCCATTTATTTATCTCATCTGTTACTATTCTTGGTCTTCCCGATACATGAATAACAACAAGTGGCTTTTTTGCAGCATATGCCGCTTTAAGTGTAATTTCGTTGCCCTCCAATACTGTTCCGCGAATCAAGCTGAGACTATCATCATCACCTTTACCTTCGGCATACGGATATTCACCTATTACAGCCACTATAACATCTGCATCCTTTATTTTATCTGTTTCTGAAATAATAGTACTCCCATTTTTACTTGCAATTTCTTTAAAACCATCTAAAATAGTTGTACCACTCACCCAACGACCTTTAATTGTGTCATCCTGACCACCCTGCCATGTTTTAGTCCATCCTCCGCACTGTACTCCAATATTATCTGCTGCTGGACCTATAACCGCTACTTTTTTATTCTTATCTAAAGGCAAAACTTTATTTTTATTCTTGAGTAATACTAATGACTTTCTAACTGCTTCTTCCGCAATTTGCTTGCTTTTATAATTCCTAAGAATAAACTCCTTTTCTTCAGCTTCTTTATTCTCAAATTTGCCCATTTCCATCTTGACCCTGAGAATTCGTGAAACAGCATCATTTACACGATCTTCTGATATATCTTTATTTTCTATTGCTTTAATTAATGCTTCCTGACATTCTTTCCAAGAAGAGTCTTCCATCAGAACATCAATACCCGCATTAACTGCATCGACTACCTTTCGGTACATATTCTCTCCCTCTAACTGGTGAATGCCGTTATAATCGCTTATAACCAGTCCTTTAAAGCCTATATCATTCTTTAATACATTTTGTATAAGATTTCTATTTGCATGGTTTTTTATACCATTGACACTGCTATATGACACCATAATGCTTTTAACTCCTGCATTAACAGCCTCATTATAAATTGAAATATAATAGTCATTCAACTCTTTCTGTTCTATTTTAGCGTCACCCTGATCCAATAAATATCCGCTATCACCTGTACCAAACTTTACAGCACCATCTGCTACATAGTGTTTTGCACATGCAATGATACCATTGGCTTGTAATGTAGTTATATATGGTAGTGCCATTATACTAACTAAATCAGAATTTTCACTGTAACATTCATATGTTCTTCCCCATCTAATATCATTACTAACAGCAACAGTAGGTGAAAATGACCAATCAACACCTGCCGCAGTTAACTCCTTCGCATTATCCTCAGCTATTTTCATTATTAGCTCTGCATCTCTGCTAGCTCCTAATCCAATATTGTGAGGATAAATGACAGTGTCCTTCATGTTGTTATTACCATGTACAGCATCAACGGCAAATAAAAGGGGGATGGCTAGTTTGGTTTCTTTAGCCGCCTCTTTATAATTTTTGGTCATCTTACTCCATTCATCCATGGTATTTTCATCTGGTGTAGAGCCACCTGCCGCAAATATTGATCCAATATAGTATTTTTTTATATCTTCAATTGATATTGCTCTTCTCTCAACCTGCAGCATTTGTCCAACTTTTTCTTCAGGAGTCATCACATTCAAATAAAGCTTGATGTTTTCCTCCACTGTTTTTGAACTATCATACAATACATTTGTATCTTGTATCTGCTGAATATAATCAGATGTGTTCATAGCTGATTTATTTTTATCAAGAGTTTCTGTTGAAACATTTGAATTATTGCAACCACAAAGTAATCCTAGTACTAAAAAGACTACTGAAATTTTTGTTATATACCCTTTTTTCAATTTAAATGCCTCCTCTTTTTCGTAATATAATATTATTAAATTTTAACCTAAATTACAACAATAAAAGTTATTATCTTGTTTATCATAACAAATAAGAGTTATAATAAGTCATGCTTAATTAGCTAAAGTTACATATCCATTAGCATATTAGCTTTGGAAAAATTATTAAACACAAAATTTTATTTAATGCTATTATACCAAAAGGAGGATTTTTAAATGCTTCAACCCTATGATTTACCTCTTGAGCAACTCAGAAACTACAAGCCTGACCTTACAAAACAGCCTGATTTTAACGAATTTTGGAGTGACTCACTAAAGGAGTTAGCAAATATACCCCTAAATTATACCTTAACTCCATTTAATTTCCCTGTTAAGGGTGTAAAGGTTTTTACTATTAATTTTACAGGGTTTAATAATGCAAATATCCAAGGTTATTTTGCCATTCCTGATAAAGCAGGCCCACATCCAGGATTATTACTTTTTCATGGTTACAATTGGTGTTTTGATGGAAATGTTGGAGACACTGTTAATTGGGCATTACATGGCTACGCTGCTTTTCAGGTTCTTGTTCGTGGACAACAAGGTTATAGCTCTGATAATGTAGTTTCCTCAACTGGATTCACATCAGGCTGGATGACTAAAGGTATTCTGAATCCAAATGAATATTATTATAGAGCAGTTTATTTGGATGCAGTTAGAGCATTGGAAGTTCTTGCGTCAATTGATAATGTCGATGCGAGTAAAATTGGAGTACATGGTGGAAGCCAGGGAGGAGCCTTAACTTTAGCATCAGCAGCTCTTAGTGATATCCCTGTAGTTGCGGTTGCAGATGAACCATTCCTATGTAATTTTGAAAGAGCCATAGATGTAGCCCTTAGTAATCCCTTTAATGAGATAAATGACTTTTTTAGGCGTAATACTGCCCCTGAAATTGAGATACAAGCTAAAAAAACTCTATCATATTTTGATATTATGAATCTTGCTCCAAGAATTAAATGCCATACCTGGGTAAGCGCGGGATTAATAGATGATATTGTACCACCTTCCACCGTTTATGCAGCATATAACCATATGGTATGCTCTAAGGAAATCTCAGTTCACCGATACTTTGGTCATGAATATATTCCAACAACTGTTATTCCTAAGCTAGGTACCTTGATGAAGTATTTGCAGGACTAAGAAAATTTTATTATGGAGCATATATAACAAAGGGTATCAGCCAATTTTTATCTGCTGATACCCTTTCACTGTCTATCTCAAAATTATTTTACGTACCCCTTCATTGCATCTGCGGTACTAATAATTTCTTTTATTTTTATCATTAATTCTTCAACATTCTGTAAGTTTGCATTTGCCATAGCATTAGCCTCCTCAGAACTTGCAGCAGTCTCTTCACTTACTGCAGCCATCTTATTAATGCTATCAATAATTGACTCATTTGATTCTACGATAGTTTCTATTTTAGAATTAACTTCTTTGACATTGCCTGATAATTTACTTGTATTATCACTTATGTGACTATAGATATTTTTTGAACTAACAATAAATTCATTTTGCTCTTGATTTGCAGTTTTCATGCTATGTATTTGTTCTACACAGTTTTTTACGGTATCATTTAGTTCATTAATAATTGTATAAATCTTAGTTGAAGATTGTTTGCTCTGGTCAGCAAGCTGTCGAATCTCATCTGCAACTACAGCAAATCCTTTTCCAGCTTCCCCTGCTCTTGCCGCTTCAATAGATGCATTTAGTGAAAGTAGATTTGTTTGTGCACTAATATCCGAAATAATTGTTGTTATTCCTAATATTTCAGTTGTTTTACTCTCCAGCTCCGCCATTTGCTTTTCTACCTTCAAGCTTCTTTCATTTACTATTTCAGCCTTATCATTAAGCAGATTTACAACTTTTAAGCCCTCATTTACATCATTTGTAGAGTTATTCGATAATTCTCCCATTTGCTTTGATAGCTCTGAAGTAATATGGATTAATTCTCTTATTTTTTCTGTTGCTTCTGACTGCTGCATCATATTTTCAGAAGTGCTTTGAGCACCTTTAGAAATTTCATCAATTGCACTACTCACCTGACCTATGGAAATATTAAATTCTGCCATAAAGTTTTGTACTTCTTTTGCGTTTGAATCCAGAAGATTGGCAGCCTCTAATATTTTTGAAAGAATTTCTTCCTGTTTTTGCTGCTGTATCTTTATATTATCAATTTTATCAAAGCATAGTTTGTTAGATAACTTTGTAGAAAGTATAATAGCTATACCAAACAATAAAATTGCAGCAAACTGAATTGTTAATTCTGTAATTGCTCTGGCATCTACCTCTCCAAAAAACAAGCCTTGTATTATTACAGCCATATTAAGAACAAATACATATGAGTAACTGTATACTGTTAACTTTAAATCGAAATACAGCAGATACATTACTATTATAGGAAATATATAAACAAATGCAAGCCTTGTACTAGCTGTAGTAAGTGCAATTGAGTATATAATTAAATATCCTACCATTGTTATATATTTAATTTTTTTGTTTGCTGCATTCTTTATGTACATAAAAAATGCAATGGATATCGGAATAATTACCGAAGCAGCAAATATAATTATGTACTGCAAACTTCTATGTCCCTTTAAAAACTCAGCTAAATAGCCAAAAACTAAAAACAAGCTAAGAATAGTATTTATTATTAGCACTACCCTATTAGTCAAATGCTCATTATCGTTTCCTATCATTATTTTTCTCCTTGAAAAAAATTAATATAACAATATATTACCACTTTTAAAAAAATATACAATTACTATAAGCCATTTTTATCAAAAAAAGTACATTATTTTTAAACTTTATTTTAGTCTGAAATTCAGTATTACTTTTGGTAAAATATATGGTATTATTGCTAGGTATATAAAATAATATATATCAGTATTTAGATTTTTTTGGAGGTGCTTTTTATATGAATTATGGTTATTTTGATGAATTGCCCAAAGAGTATGTTATTAATCGTCCTGATACACCAGCTCCGTGGTGTAATTATCTTGGCTCAGTTGATTATGGTGCTATTATCTCCAATAACGCTACAGGCTATAGCTTTGTCAAATCAGGTGCTTCTGGCAGAATTATTCGATTTAGATTTAA
The DNA here is from genome assembly GCA_023416275.1 of Bacillota bacterium. GTDB lineage: Bacteria > Bacillota > Clostridia > Acetivibrionales > DSM-1351 > Ruminiclostridium. The sequence continues at coordinate 13,229 of JAEZIB010000140.1, forward strand.
CTCTGCATCTAATGATCAACCTGGAAGATATATTTATATTCGTGATAATTCGGACGGTGATTTCTGGTCTGGCTCTTGGCAGCCTGTTTGCAAGCCTTTAGATAAATATAAAAGTGAGTGTCGTCATGGTACAGCATATACTCAAATATCTTCATCCTATAGGTCTATTGACACAACAACACTTTATTTTGTTCCTCTTGATAAGAACTATGAAGTTTGGCAATTCAAGATTAAGAATAACGGAAGCGAACAAAAGAGCCTATCTGTATATGGAATGGTAGAGTTTACAAACCATGACCACTATGAAAACGATACAGTAAATCTTCAATATTCACAGTTTATTAGTAAAACATATTTTAAAGGTGATCATATCCTTCAGGTTATTAATGAAAACGGCAGTGAAGCCTCCAGCGATGTAGACGGACACTGTGATACAATGGGTGACCCTTCATGTAGATTTTTTGGAGTTGCTGGTCAAACTGTATCTGCTTTTGATGGAGAAAGAGAAGCTTTTCTTGGCAATTACAGAAATTATGGTAATCCTATAGCCGTGGAATCTGGCAAATGCTCAAATACTGCTGCTTATAACTGCAATTCTTTGGGTGCGCTTCAAATAGATGTTATTTTAGCACCTGGGGAAGAAAAAGAAATGGTGTTTGTTCTTGGTGCAGGAAATGAAGATATTGCTAAAAGTGTTATTAAAAAATATAGCGGCGATACTATCAATACAGTTAGTGATACTGTAAACAATCAGTTTGCAGAACTAAAAAAATTCTGGCATGCGCGTCTCAACAATTTACAGGTAAATACACCTGATGACAACTTTGATAACATGGTTAATGTTTGGAATGCATATCAGTGCTTCATTACATTCCTATGGTCAAGAGCTGCCTCCTTCCAATATTGCGGTCTTAGAAACGGGTTGGGTTATCGTGATACTGTTCAGGATATTCAAGGTATAATTCATCTTGATGACAAACTTGCACGAGAAAGACTTTGGCTTATGCTTAGCGCACAGGTTTCTAATGGTGGCGGACTTCCTCTGGTAAAGTTTGACCATAAGGCAGGACAAGTAACTACACCTGATGAATCTGAGTATGCTAAGTCGACAGGTCAATCCTATTATCGCGCTGATGATGCTCTCTGGCTCTTCCCTACAGTTATTACTTATATAAAAGAAAGCGGCGAATTGAGCTTTGTTGATGAAGTAATTCCTTATGCTGACAAAGGTGAGGCAACAGTTTATAATCATCTAAGACAAGCAATACAATTTAACTTAGACAGACAAGGCAGTCATGGTTTCCCTGCTGGATTATTTGCAGATTGGAATGACTGCTTGAGACTTGGAGCTAAAGGCGAATCTATGTTCGTAGCTTTCCAGCTCTATTATGCGTTAGCTATCTTCAAGGAGTTTGCACAAAAGAAGGGCCTTAGCAATGATGTTAACTGGGCTGACCAGCATATTGACAGGCTTAATACTCAATTTGAACAATATGCATGGCAGGAGGATCAATATGTACGTGGCTTTACTGAAGACGGTTATACCATGGGCGCAAAGGAAAATGCAGAAGCAAATATCTGGCTGAATCCACAGACGTGGTCAGTTATTAGTGGTGCTGCTAAGGGTGAGAAGGCAAAAACTGCTCTTAACAGTGTTTACAATAAGCTTAACACCAAATATGGCGCACGGTTATTCTATCCTGCCTTTAAAGAATATGGAATGCCTGTAGCAAGAATGGTGCTCTTTAATGAAGGTACAAAAGAAAATGCAGGTATTTTCTCACAGCCTCAAGGATGGCTTATTCTTGCCGAAACAATTGTAGGAAACGGAAATAGAGCATACGAATATTTTACTGAAATAAACCCCGCAGCGATGAATGATCATGCTGAAATCCGCAAGCTGGAGCCTTATGTTCATGGTCAGGCAACAGAAGGAATTGATACCTTGAATCATGGACGTTCCCACGTACATTGGCTTACAGGTACAGCGTCAACTGTTATGGTATCATTAGTTAATGGTATCCTTGGTTTACAACCTCAATATGATGGAATTAAACTAAATCCTTGTATTCCATCAACATGGAATGCTTTTACAATGAATAAGATATTCAGAGGTAAAATGCTTAATATTAAGGTTGAAAATAATGAAGGTGTTGAAAATGGAGTTAAGTATATCGTTATAAATGGAAAGAAACTTGATGGCTGTTATATTAGCTGTGAGGATTTAGCTGATACTAATGATGTGCTGGTTGTAATGGGTAAATAAAAAACTTAAATAATTGTAAAGTTTAAAATACGCTGGCAACACCCAGCGTATTTTTTTCTTACAGTTAACTAAAGAATTGTCTACGCAAATCTCTTTCTTAATGCTAATGTAATAAAATAAATTACAGCTGATACAATTACTATTGTTGCTCCCGTTGCCATATCAAAATAATACGACAATATTAATCCAACAACTCCCGATACTATTGATACAATTAATGCAACTAAATTATATTGTTTGGCATTTGTAGATACATTTCTTGCAGCCGCTGCAGGCAGTACTAATAAAGAATTTATTATCAGAAGTCCAACCCACTGTATGCATATAGTAACAACCACTGCAATTAATGATGTCAGAATCATTTCAACTGCAAGGGTATTTATTCCGCGACTCCTTGCCAATGATTGGTTAAGGCTAACTAATAGCACTTTATTGTAAAAGACAATCCAAAGTACAATAACCAAAATTGCCAGTACAAAAAGTACTCCCACCTCTTCTGAACTTATGCTCAACAAGTCTCCTATAAACAAAGAACTGTATTTTGAAGCATTTATAATTACCAAACCAAGTGCAATAGCCGCTGATGAAAATACACCTATTACAGTGTCAGTTGATGTCCTTGTTTTATTCTTAGCAATGGTTATCAACACAGAAAATGCTATCGAAAAAACTACAGCTGACCACATTGGAGAAATTATACCTATTGCTGTACCTATTGCAATCCCCGTAAAAGCGCCGTGCCCTAGTGCATCAGAAAAAAACGCCATACGGTTGTTAACAATAATTGTACCTAGAATTGCAAAAATAGGTGTAATCAATAATACTGCCAAAAAAGCATTCTTCATAAAGTCATAGTTTAACCAGTCAAAAGGAAGAATAGTATTTAAAATGCTATATATCTGGTTCATCAGCTTCCCCCCTAGTCTCTGTTTTGCCATTATCAAAAAATCCGGATAATCCAAAAGTCTCATGCAGTCTTTTATCACTGAATACCTCTTCAGGTGCACCATTTAAAATAACTGTACCATCAATTAACACTACTCTGTCTGCATGCTTTTTGACTAAATCCAAATCATGTGATACAAGAATAATTGAAAGGTCATATAGTTCTCTAATCCTTGATACTATTTCATAGAATACATCCAAGCCCTTTTTGTCAACACCTGACACAGGCTCGTCCAAAAGTAGTAGCTGTGGCATAGGCTCGAGTGCAAGCGCAAGCAAAACTCTCTGTAGCTCACCGCCTGACAATGAACCCAATCTTTTATTAATAAGACTCTCTGCCTGTACTCTATTGAGGCAATCCATAATTTGCACATGAAGCTGCTTTGATGACTTATACCATGCAGGCTTTTTGCTCATACACGAAACAAATACATCTTTTACACTTACAGGTGCTGCAGTATCGAACTCTAACTGCTGGGGTACATAGCCTACTATCGGTCTACTAGTAATATTTCCATTTGAACCATTAAAGGTTATTTCCCCATCATGCTTTACCTCTCCCAAAATTGCTTTAAGCAGTGTGCTTTTTCCTGCTCCATTAGGACCTATTACTGCTGTCAGCTCCCCACAATGTAAATGCAGGTTTACATCTCTAAGTATTTCCGTTTTACCGATTTTAACTGAAAAACCTTGAATTTTAGTACAACAATAACCGCTGCAGCTCATATTTAATTGGCATTTCTCATAATGTCTTTTTGTATTATCTTCCATTACAATTTCCTCTCAAACCTTTATACTAATGTATTATATCAAAAATTACTATAGATTCACTCATTAATATATTATTTTTTATATATCAAGGATACTTACAGTTAGTATAAAATCGTGTATGCAGTAATAAGTAGCATCTGCCCCTATATGCATATTTAATTAATCTTTAGTTTTTATTTTTGTAAATTCGGAAATAGTATAGCTAACATATTATTTTTTTGTATTTATTTTTGTGGTAATATATTCAAAGATAACAAATCAATTGTGCAGTCAATTAAAAAATCCTGTATTCACAGTTTGTTGCGTTTACACACACTTATTTAAAAATTCTATAAAGGAGGTGCTAAGTCCATGCCATTTCTTTTGTACTGTTCTTGCCAAATTGGTATGGACAAAAACAATGGATAGAATAGACACTTTAAGTATTAATACAATAAGGATTTTGTCAGCAGAGGCAGTTCAAAAAGCAAACTCCGGGCATCCCGGATTACCACTTGGTGCAGCCCCAATTGCTTATACCGTTTGGGCTAAGCACATGAAGCACAATCCCTTAAATCCAAACTGGTCAAATAGAGACAGATTTATTCTTTCTGCCGGACATGGGTCAGCTATGCTATATTCAATATTGCATCTTTTTGGTTACGATATATCAATTGAAGATCTGAAAAACTTCAGACAATTTAACAGTAAAACACCCGGACACCCAGAATATATGCACACACCAGGTGTTGAGATAACAACAGGCCCTCTTGGCCAAGGAGTTGCAAATGGTGTCGGTATGGCAATGGCTGAAGCATTTATGTCTGCCAAATTTAATAGAGATGGATTTAATGTCGTTGACAATTACACTTACGTTTTATGCGGCGATGGATGCTTAATGGAAGGTGTTGCAAGTGAAGCAGCTTCTCTTGCCGGCACATTAAAATTAGGAAAACTGATTTTACTTTATGATAGCAACAAAATTACTATAGAAGGAGATACCAGTATTGCATTTACTGAAAATGTAGCAAAGCGTTTTGATTCATATGGCTGGCAGGTTATTAATGTTGAAGACGGAAATGATGCTGACTCAATCAGTGCTGCAATTGACTGTGCTAAAGCTAATTCCACAAAGCCTTCTATTATTATAGTTAATACTCAGATTGGCTACGGTTCACCAAAAGCTGGTAACTCTTCTGTGCACGGAGAACCACTTGGCGAAGAAGCTTTAGCTGCAACTAAGGAATATTTGGGTATTCAAAAGGATGAATTTTTTTCAGTTCCTAATGATGTTTCAGCGCATATGCAAAAACTTGTTCAAGAGGGAATCAAAGCTGAAAACAGTTGGAATGAAATGTTTAATAAGTATTATGCAAAATATTCTGGTTTGGCTAAAGAATGGGATTTATGGCAGTGTGGAAACTATGATGAATTATTGCTAAATGATGAAGGTTTTTGGGATTTTGATTTAAAGCCAATCGCAACGAGAGCGGTTTCAGGTAATTTAATTAATTATTTGGCTCAAAGATTACCAAACCTTATTGGTGGTTCTGCTGATTTAGCCCCATCTAATAAAACTGCTATGAAAGACATGGGTGATTTCTCATCCGCTGATTATAGTGGCAGAAATATTCACTTTGGAGTGAGAGAACATGCAATGGCTTCTATTGCAAATGCAATGGCTGTCTATGGTGGGTTAAAATTATTCTGTGCAACCTTCTTTGTTTTTACTGATTACATGAAGGGTGCTATGAGGTTATCAGCCCTTATGAAATTGCCTGTAACTTATGTAATGACACATGATAGTATTGGTGTAGGAGAAGACGGTCCTACACACCAGCCAATCGAGCAATTGGCAGCAATCAGAAGCATCCCTAACTTTGTAGTATTTAGACCAGCAGATAGTAATGAAACAGCTGCCGGTTGGTTTACAGCAGTAACAAGCAAATCAGCACCCACTTGTCTAGTACTGACACGACAAAATCTTCCTTCACTTAATATTGATGGTAAAGTTGCATTAAAGGGTGCTTATACTTTATTGGACTCAAAAAATCCTATTCCACAAGTTATACTAATGGCTAGTGGCTCTGAGGTCCATATAACATTAGAGGCTGGCAAGCAACTTCAAAAAGAAGGAATTGATGCCAGAGTAGTAAGTATGCCCTCCTGGGAGCTCTTTGAACAACAGTCAGCAGAGTATAAGGAAAATGTATTGCCATCAGTTGTAGCTAATAGAGTTGCCATTGAGGCTGCCTCCTCCTTTGGTTGGCACAAATATGTTGGTTTAAAAGGTGATGTCATATGCATTGATAGCTTCGGTGCCTCAGCTCCTGCAGAACAGTTATTTACTCATTTTAGATTTACTGTTGACAATATCGTAGCAAAGGCTAAAGCTGTTATTGAAAAATAAATATTGAGTTTATCTATGGTTTACTTGGGAAATTGTCCACTATTAACCTAAACTTACCTTTAAAGACAATACATATAAACACAAATTTTGTGCGCTAAAATTAATAAAAATTTTTTATAATATTTTGTTTAGACTTATAATTATGAGGTATATATATATTACAACTTAAAAAGTTGATTAAATACAGACTTACCGAAAGGGGATGACTCCACCAAAATACGGTGACAAGTGTAAGTTAGTGGAAAGTAAGAGGTAATTAGTTTGGCAAGTTGTTTTAAAAGTAATTTAGCAAGTAGCATTACAAGCAGTTATTCAGTAAGTAGTTTTGTAAGCACTTTCATAAGTAATTTAGAAAGAAATTTTGAAAGCAGCACTACCAATCCATCTTTCATCCTGAAAGAAGAGTAACGGTCTGATTATGATTTAAATAATCGACCGTTATTTTTTTTGTTAAATTCCCTAGTTATAGCTTATTGGGCAGATAAGTAATTTAATTTTAAATTATAGGGTTCAACTCAAAAATTCTCAAAAATAGCACATACGCTTGCCACATAATATAAATTTGTGCAACAGTAACCAAATGTATTGAACATTACAAAATTTGAAATAATTTTAAGTAGCTGATGTGTATTTATACTATCCCCTAAACATATTATTTAAAAATAAACAGCAAATAATTAAATTGAAATAATTCAATATTGAATTTCAGATATAAATTATCAAATTTTAATAATTTATTATTGACAAACAATAATATTAGCAGTATATTTTATATAGATAATAAGTATTTTTACCACTAACATATGAGGTGCAAATTAATGAATTTTCAAATTTTAGGATTTAAAGGATTAAGTCGTGTAATGGAAGTATCTTGTACTATATTTCAAGTATTAGGTACTATATTTGTGCTTTCTTTACCTTGGACACTGAATTACTATTTACTTTATAAACATAGCTTAGTTGAAGAAAATATCTACTACTCAATGATTATACTGTTATTTATATCAGGTGTTTGTGGTTTCTCTATATTGCATCATGCAAAAAAAGTGCTCCATAACATTAATGTTAAAAATCCATTTTCTTTAGATACCGCAAATAGGATTAAGTATATTTCTTACTGGTGTTTACCCGTTGCATTTATTTATCTACTTGCAATAGTTTTTATTCCGTCGGCTTTTGTTCTTCTTGTAGGATTAACATTTCTATTTCTTGCCGCATGTATTTTCATCATTGCCGAACTATTCTATCAGGCCGTTAATTACAAGCAAGAAAACGACTTGACCATATAGAAAAGGAGAAAACCTATGCCTATAGTAGTAAATGTAGATGTAATGCTGGCAAAGAGAAAAATGAGTTCAACAGAGCTAGCCGAAAAAATAGGAATAACAACTGCCAACCTTTCAATACTGAAAACCAATAAGGCGAAAGCCATTAGATTTTCTACACTTGAAGAAATATGCAAGGCTTTAGACTGCCAGCCAGGGGATATCTTAGAGTACGTACCAGCTACAGACTAAGCTACTGTGAAAAACAGCACTTAAAACTTTTTCTATCATCGAGAACTAATTTATATTTTAAAGCAATATTTCTCTCCTGAGAGTCTTATCAATTTTGTGCCTTAGCACAACGAAAGGATGGATTAGTTAATATGGAAAACAAGAATCTACAACAACCTGAGCCGCTAAACTCAGAAACAAACAAAACTGCACCACAGACAGGGCAACCTTCACAAGCAGCCCATCAGAACAATGTAAATAACGTATATATACCCCCAAACTATAACTCCTATAACCGTTATGTTCCAAGAAGCAAAACTCCCGAATACATTGCTTTTAGAGAGAGAGTAACCTCATCAAAGGGCTTGTGTATAACCGTACTAAGTATTATATTTTGCATTTTATTTACAGAAACTATTCTACTTGGCTCAGCTGGAATCTCTGTTCCAATTTTAGCTATTGCTCTTGAAAGTATGCTATTCTATTTCTTTAGAGAACCAGAAAAACCAATAAATAAAGCCTCAATATACTTAGCTTTCCCAATTCTGCTGCTTGCTTTAAGTTATTTCATTCATTATAATCCCAGTACACAATTTATAACTTGGTTGACAATAATGGGTCTTCTTTGCATTCAGATTGTTTTGCTTGCGGATATTGAGGTAAACGGTTTATTTAGTTTCGATATGCTGTCAAAATCCATAGTTAACCTTATTGGAAAGCCTTTTTCCAACTTTGTAATGCCCTTAAATTCTTTTAAAATACTCAAAAACAACAAATCTAAGACTTTGGCAAACTCTATCTATATTTTTATAGGTCTGGCAATATCAATACCAATAGCGGCAATTCTAATGGGCTTATTTATGAGCGCAGATGCAGTATTTGCGCAATCCATGGAGACAGTTATAGACTTTATCGGCCTAGATTTTACAGTTGCTTTCTGGGACATTGTTTTAGGGTGTTTATTCGGTCTGTTTCTAGGAGCGATGCTTTTAGGATTAAAATATGGTGAAAAAAAGCAAGCTCCAACTGCTAAAATTGGTGATAACATAGAAAGTATAATTATTGGCACTTTCATGACAATTATAAATGTATTTATTATAACCTTTGTGGTATTTCAATTTGCTTACTTATTCGGTGGCACAGTCAACATTACTGCCTCAGACATGACCTACGCAGAATACGCTAGGCGAGGATTTTTTGAGCTTACAACTGCTTCAGGTATAATATTCGCAATTGCACTTTTTGTTTTAATTATGACTAAGAAAAGAGACGGCAAGCTTTCTTTGTGGATTCAGTTAACTACTGTTTGCCTGTGTTTATGTAACGGTGTTTTACTAATATCTGCAGTGAAAAGGATGCTGCTGTATGTAGATATTTACGGTCTTAGTATTAAGCGTGTCTTGACGCTATGGTTTATGATTATTATCGGTCTGTGTTTGTTATGGTTAATAATAAAATGCTTTATAAACAAAATCTATGTAATGAAATGGATTGGTACTACAGTAATTATCGGTGTTTGTATTTTGAGCCTGACAAACGTAGATCGTATTATTGCCAATTATAATGTTAATCGCTATTTGTCTAGCCCAGTAGAAAATTCAATTGACATAAACTATCTGGGACAATTATCATACAGCGCTGTATCTGAAATAGTTCGTCTGAAAGGTCTAGACGAGGAAAAGAATGTAAACTTCGATATAAGAAAAATACTAGAGGATCATAAATATAAATTGCAGCATCGACATAAGCTTTACGGATTTACAATTGATAGAATAGAAGCTACTAGTATTTTGAATAGAGAACTCAACTAACCAACACCTGTTCTAGCAATTATTTGGCATCAAAACATTACTAACTTATTAGCACCGATAGGCTTTTTTGTGCAAGAGTTGATTAAAATAGTGAAAGAAAAATTATTATATTTATTTTGGAGAATTAAAAAAATGAAGAAACATGGTTTTATTGTATTAGGAATTTATGACTTATTTTTAGCATTTGCTGCTATTCTGTGTGGGGTACTTATGCTAAATTCAAGCTATGGAATATTTAGTAGTTATCCATCTGAATGGCTTTCAATATTGCCATTTAAGAGTTGGTTCTTACCAGGCATTATTACAATAGTAATATTTGGTGCAGGAAATATCATAGCTTCATTATGTAGCTTCAGACACAGTGGTAACCGTTCTTGGTTTGTTTCAGCCATAATGGGAGGAATAATGTTAATAAGCCTTGTTGTACAGGTTATAATTTTAAAGGAATATTATTTGGCAACTTTCGAGTTCCTACTTGTTTCCATACTTCAGTTGATGTTGAGCGGATATGCATTACTAAAATTGTAATTGCTTGATTTGCTCAAAATGCGAAGAGAGCAATGAATTGACGAAATGTAAACTTTCCATTTCTTAAACTAACTGTCGTTCTGAAAGCCCAATATAAGATAATACTTTCGTCATAATTTAGTTCCATGTCGGTAATATAAAACCGGCATGGATTTTTTCATAATTATCTGTTTTATAATTGCTAGATTCAAATTAAAATTATTCGATTGTAGAAAAATTTCTTTACATCAGCCTCGTGTAAGCGAGACAGGAGATATTTTCACCGCCTGAAAGCCAAAGCTGTACCCGCCACTTATAGAAGTGGGGACATTTTCTTGCCTCTTTATATCACACATATTTCACCATATTCTACTTTTTCTGTTTTGCATGTTAACATAAAAATAATGTAGTATTATAAGAAATGAAAATTTATTAAGGGGGCAACTTTGTGCGTAATATAAAAATTTCTATCCTTTTAATTTTATTTATTTTATCATCTTTTTCTTCATTTGCAATAGAAAAAGATAGTACTTATTCTAAAACCTTGCAACAAATTTATAGCAGTAAAGATGTATACACTGATACACAAAACCGCTTGAAAGAGTTAAACAAGAATTATGGTAATATTACATACTTGTTTACTGCCGGAAAATCAGTACAGGCTCGAGATTTGACAGTTTTGAAGGTAGGTAACGGCTCTAAAAAAATTTTTATAAATGCCTCCCATCATCCTCGTGAGTATATGGGAACTATATTAACACTTAACCAAGCTCAGTACATACTAGAAGCCTATTCAAATAATCAAGTCATAGCTGGCTGCAATATTAAACAGCTCCTTGATAATGAGGTATCCTTTTACTTCATGCCACTTGTTAATCCTGACGGTGTGCAGATATGTGTCAACGGCTCGCCTGATTATTATTTTAATGCTAATAAGGTAGATTTAAATCACAACTATGCTGCTGATTGGACTAAAAGAATTACCAGTACATATTCAACTGGCACCTCCCCTTTTTCAGAGCCAGAAACGCAGGCTGTTAAATACTTATGTGAATCGGTTGAATTTGATATCACAATTGCTTATCATGCAGCCGGAGATATAGTTTATTGGTACTATGGACAGCAAGGCGCTGCTAAAACTAGGGATTTAGCATATGCTAATTTAATAAAAGACACAACGGGATACAGCTTAGTAAGTCCAAGTAACTATAAATCCTCAACATCAGGTTTTAAGGACTGGTGTATTCAGACGCTCAAAATACCTTCCTTTACAATTGAGATTGGTGGAAAACGAGGATTATCTAAACCTGTAGAATGGCCACTATACAATTCAATATGGCAGAAAAACAGTCTTGTCCCTGTGAAAATAGCAAAACAATTAGTAACTCAAACTCAGTTTATTAATGATAAGAAGACTTCATTAATTTACAAAAAATCTTTGGTTCGTCTTAATAAAGATATTCTAAGGCAAAACAACAAAAATTACATTTCAGTCGGAGATGCTAAAAAACTCACTGCTGAAGGTATAACGGAAGCACAGCAATACAAACTTAAAATATATAGTGTTACAATAAATAATACATATTATATCGATATTAGTTATTTCAATAACATTTTCAAGCTCTCATGTAATTATGACAAACTTACAAACACCCTCTACCTAGAATAAGGTAAAGGGTGTTTCTTAAAATAATCTCTAAGTAATTCGATTAACTAATATTTTATTTTTTCTATACTACCGGATAAAAGCAATCCCATAATTTTTTCCTGCATTCTTTCGCTAATATCATTAGCGAATTCTTCCATTCCTTCTTCATCATAAATTGAAATAGCATTATCAAGAGAAATATTGGGCTTGGTTATATTAGATACGTTCATTTGCTTTACCTCTGTAAACACAGAGACACCCATTCTTTTACCACCTACGTTGAAAGTAAATGCTGACTTTCCTTGCAGTGTATTATTATCCTTTCTACTGTTACTAACACTAAAATAGATGTCATTTATAGCACTATCCGGAGAGTTAAATTCTGTTTCCTCTTTTAATTGATCTAAACTAATCTTTCCTTTAATATTTCCTACAAAAGCACTTAGATTACCTACTTTTGCATCCTTTTCATATGTATAATCAGCTTTAAAGAAATTCTTTCCTGATATATCGAGCATACATTCCCCATTATACATACCATTTAGCAATATCATTTTATTTTTGATTTCAAAAATATTATCTTCTTTATCCTTTACAATAAAGCTCAATTTATCATATCCTAAGGAATCCTTATATGTAGAAAAAATTACATCTGTTTCACTTTCTTTTTCACTAAACTGTCTGGATATGATATCTCCATTACTTTTATAGTAAGCAGTATAAGTTAGCTGTATATCCTCTAAGTTTGCTGCTTCCTCATTTAAGCTTTCACACAGACTTTTTATTTCTTCATCTATTTTTTCAGGTGTTGGCTTTTCAAAATCAATATCCTGCCCTTCAATATTAGCTAATTCTATATACGAATTAATAAAACTATTACAAATAGTTCTGATATTCTTATCATCTTCTAGCTTAGCCGCCATTGCTTTATATATATTTGAAACAACCTCTTTATCAATATTAAAAGTAATAGAATTACAATTTATATCCTCAAATTTAGCATCACTGCTGAATACTACTTTACTATCCGGAATTTGATCAAATATTGCATCTTTAAAGTATCCTTGCAGTATATCATCATAGGTATCACGGCTGACACCAAATAACTCTTCAAATGCCTTATCATCCTCTAGAAACGCTTTAACGTACTTGTCCGACAACTTGTATGTAGATGTGTTATCAATCCCAAGCACCTTTTCAGTCAAACTAGGAAACGAAATAAGTGCCTTTTGATCCGCTGCTTTTATGTCCATATCAACAAAATCTTTGTTATCGTATTTAGCACCTAAGAATAATGAATAATAGCTGTTATCAAGGTCTTTATTATTCAAATTATATTTAACATTAAACTCAAATCTAGATAAATAATCAGCAATGGTTTTCATTTCTTCATCATACTTAATAAAGTCTCCATCTAGCTTTGCATTTGCCTTGCACTCATAACTGCTCTCATTTAAATATCTTTCTTTATAATACTCCCTATATTTTTTTTGCAGTTCCTTTAAATTATCTTTTTCTAAATATAAGTAAAAATACTTTGACCCGAAAACAGCAGCCCTCACAGTAGTTCCAGATAAAAACATAGTAGTCATCAATGATGTTATTAAAAAAACAGCTATTACAGCACTAAACCTTTTACTATTCTTAATCATGTTTACCTCCATATCATTTTAGTGTTAGTGTAAAGCATATTACTTAACAAAAGGCTTAAACACAGTAATTATAGCCTATCCAAACTTGACTATATCCTGTTTCTTCTTGGTGACCAAACATTTTGCTTTAAATTTCTGTCAAGGCACTGCTGATAGCTTGTTGATTTTAGGCTTTACAGAATTTTTTAAAGTAAACATTAAAGCCTACGCTGATAAGAATTAGAAGTATTATTAATAAACCTTACACTATATATAATTATGTTTAGCCATCTAAATGCAGTATAGATAAATTCTGTTATTATGTCAATAAGTAAAAATTCCTACCCCACTATCCATTTTACATGCTAAACTATGGTACATAGCATACTATAAAAACATATATTTTCAGAGCTTTCTTTCTCCGCTAATTTACTAAAGTAAATTACTAATTCCGCTTTCACACAATATTCTAACTATTTCCCAATAAATTGGTATTAAAAATGAATGAATGGTAATACTAACAATAAATTAAATCTGAAAGGAGTTAAAATATGGGTGATAAAGGTACTGCGAAAAAGGCACCAAAAATGACAAAAAAAGAGGCTAGAGCAGCAAAAATAGCGGCTAAACACAGTAAAAGTGATGAAACTTAGCGTAATAAAAACGAGGCGCACACATCGAAGTGACCGCCTCGTTTTATTTTTTGTACTGAATTAATATAATCGTATATTCAAACACTTACATTTTTACGCTAAGAAAGTTGAGTTATTGTGTTTTGATTACTACTCTAGCAATAAGGACTTCTCTCCCACATAGTAAATTGAAAGCTTGTGAAGTGGCCTTGTCATCGCTACATACAATAACTTAACATCTAATTCATTCTCAGTATAATTCTGTCTGTTAGCATTTGAAATAATTACTACGTCAAATTCCAAGCCCTTAGATAAGTAGGAAGGTACAATTACTATTCCACTTTTATATTCTTTTTCATTTCCAGTAATAATAGTTATGTCCTTGTCAGCCTTTTTTAAAAGTGGTAAAAATAGTTCACATTCCTCACTCGTTTTGCATATTACTGCAATTGTTTTATGCCCTTTTGCTTTTGAATCTATTATCTTTTGGCATATATCCTTTGCAGTTTCATCAATACCTGATTTAGATATTATTTCAACAGCGTCTCCATGCCTTATAACGGGTTTGCCTTTTAACAGCTCACTTTTTTGTAATTTATCAATTACATTATTTGCAGCTTCCATTATTTCAACTGTAGTTCTGTAACTCTGTTCAAGAGTAAGGAATTCACACTTTTTCCCTTCAAAAACATTATCCACTATTTCTTCCCAACTACGAACACCTCTATATGAATGTATACCCTGGCACAAATCTCCTAATATAGTAAATGAACTATCTTTAACTATCTTTTTAAGTACAAAGAATTGAAAAGCACTGAAATCTTGTGCTTCATCAATTACGATATGTTTAACAGGAATTTTTTCATCCATTCCATATATCTTATATTTTAAATAAATTATTGGTGCTAGATCCTCAAGCTCTAACATTTTATTATTTAATATATCCAATGTATATCCTCTGCTAAACTCACATACCTCTTTATTAATATATTTGCTTGCCATACTATCAAATATAGCTGCATCCTTCATCAAATCTTTATAATACTGATAAGGGCTTAGTTTTGGCAGGGTATCTAAATATTCCTTAACTAACGTCTTAGTTATTTTTTCAATTTTTCCAATTACTCTGTCTCTCTTTTCAAATGCTTTAATAACCAGTTCTTGTTTTTCTTTTTCATCAATTATTGATGCTCTAATCTTTGCAATCTTCCTATCACATTCTACCTCTATCTGAGAAATAAATTCCTGCTTGCTTGTCTTCAGCCTTGAAGTAATACTCTTTTTAATTTCATTCATTCTCTGCGCTATAGGCCACATAGCATACTGTGTTAAAAACAAATTATTTATTTCTTCATAAGTAAATATCACCTTTGTGCCTAGCATAATGTCTTGTTTTGGAATAAATGAAAGCTCAATTATTTTGATATACTGATCAATTATATCTTTAAAGTACATTGACGTTTTCATTACCGAAGTTTGTCTTATTAAATTATTGCTCGAAACCTGCTCATCTGTTGTATTATAATTAACAAACATATTGAGTTTACTATTTGAATCTGTAAGCTTAAACTTTTTCCCAATTAACTCCATTGAGAAATCTTCAAATGTAGTTTGCTTTACTCTTTCTACTCCGAGTTCCGGTAATACCTCTGAGATGTAGTTTAGAAAAAGTCTATTTGGAGCAATTATCATAAAATTTTCAGGCTCAAAACTTTTTTCAAAGGTATAAATAAGATATGCAATTCTATGGAGAGCAATTGTAGTTTTACCACTACCTGCTACACCTTGCACTATAAGAGGTTTCCACATTGGAGCCCTTACTATTTTATTTTGTTCTTCCTGTATAGTAGAAACAATTTCTTTTAGTCTGTTTTCAGCATTAGCACCAAGATATGTTTGTAAAAATTCATCATTAGTAGTTATATCAATATCAAATATTTCTTCAAGTTCTCCATTATTAATTGAAAACTGCCTCTTTAAAAGAAGTTGACCTTCAATAGTCCCATCCGGACATATATAACTACATGACCCCAACCTGCCCTCATAGTATAAATTTGCGATAGGTGCCCTCCAGTCAACAATTATTATTTCCTGATCCTCATCTCTTGCAAGTGACATTTTTCCAATATACAAATTTTCAGTTTTGATAGTATCACTCTCCAGAAAATCAATCCTAGCAAAGTAAGGCTTACTTATTGCAGTATGCAGATTCTTAATCTTTAATGCCAAAGCATCATGTATCAAAGTATTAACCATTATACTTGTATAGTCTGCACTACTATCACCTGACATATGTCTTTGAACACTATCTAACTCATTTCCTACTTTTTTTCTTTTTTCTTTAGCACGTTCAAGGCTTTTTTTTACATAGTCTAAAGTATACCTGCACCTTTCTAGCTCTTCCTTATAGGCTGGATGGTTTGCAGCTGACATAATAAATTCCCCCTTACTTAAATATGTTATTCAACTTTCCCACATAAATCTTAAATTCCCGAGTTTTATCTAACATACACCTTAAGCCCCAATAGATATGGCATTTAGATTTTTTCATATGATATAAAATTACCACATACGAAAATAGTAACATTTGTGAAATACCCTTATACAGACTATTTCAATATGTAGGTAATATTCTCAAGGAAATTAGGATAAAAAGTCTATTGTTCTCTTTCAATTGCTTATTAAAAGTCTATCGTTACTATTTTCAATTTCTTTTTGACAGTATAAAATTATTGAATTAGTACTGGTTTTATGCAGTATCTAAACACGCATTATATGGTTTTTATGTAGTATAGAATCTTACATATATAAAAACAGAGTTTCAAGCTATACGCTCGAAACTCTGATATAATTCTGGCAGAGACTTACTTTCCCAGGCCGTCGCCAGCCAAGTATTATCAGCACTGAGATGCTTAACTTCCGTGTTCGGTATGGGAA
>JAEZIB010000145.1 GCA_023416275.1 Bacillota bacterium
GTATCAGGATGCAAATCAAATTGCAGGAATTATTATTAATTTCTTTACAAAATCCAGTAACTTAATTGTACATAAAAGGGATAAAACAGCAAAAATAGTTGCAGTGTATTCAGCAACTGGAAATACTGGGAAAACCTCACTAGCCACGGGAATTAGTACAATTTGTTCATATTCAGGTCTTTCTGTATTCTACTTAAATCTTGAACAGTTCCCATCAACAGGTGTTTTTCTTTCCGACAGTTCTCAGTATTCTATTACTGATATTATTTATTATGCAAAAGAGCAGGATAAGAACCTCATATCAAAGCTTTCAACAATGAGCTGTAAAGATATTGCTTCAAATGTACATTACTTTAAAGAAGCCAATAATTCATTTGAAATAAATGAGATATTGCCTCAGGACATTGAATTAATTATTTATACTATGAAATCGAGTGGACTATATGATCTCATTGTAATAGATATGGACTCACAGCTAAATGATAATACTATATCAATATTTAATATGGCTGATGAAATTCTTTATATATTTACATACGAGGAAATATGTTTACATAAAACGAAACTGTTTATAGAAAACATGAAAATTCTATCAAACAGAACAATTCACAGTACTTTTTTTGCACATAAAATTCAATATGTAGCAAATAAAGTATCCAAACAGGCCCTCCAATCTTTTAATTCTCACCTAGATGTAAATATCATCTCTAAAATTCCCCTGGATTTAAGTTTCAACTCTGTAAAAACTCTTTTCAAATCAAATGGAGGGCCTGAAATAATAAAAAATGCTTTAAATGAAATTGCAAGAAGATATTTAGTATAGTTGCTAAAAGAGATTGTAAATAAAATACCTGAGTTGTTTCAGCCATATATCATTAGAATTAATCAACATAATATTCTGGTTTGCTATTTATAAGAACTTTATTATAACAAATGTATTAAATAATAAAATGGATAATAACAAAGAGAGATAAGCAAAGTCTAAAATTAGATTAGTAAGGAGGAAAATATTGAAGCAGGAACTTATAACTGAAATAAAAAGCTCCATCAGTCAAAAAATTGACTTGAAACGTGAGTTCTCAGATAATGAAATAGATGAAATGATAGCTAAAGAAGTCTTTGAAAAATCTAAGCAATTTGTTATAAAATCAGATGAGAAGAAGGAAATAATCAAGACAGTATTTAATTCCTTTCGCAGGCTGGATATATTACAGCCAATATTGGATGATACTGAAGTAACTGAGATAATGATTAATGGGCCTAATGATATTTTTATTGAGAAAAATGGTAGAATCACAAAACTTGAATTAAAGTTTGAATCTCCCGAAAAATTAGAAGACATAATTCAAATAATGGTTACTGCTGTAAATAGAATTGTTAATGAAGCTACACCTATTGCTGATGCTAGACTTAAGGATGGCTCAAGAATAAATGTAGTGCTACCACCAATTGCTTTAAATGGCCCAATTGTTACAATAAGAAAATTTCCCGATAAACCAATAGATATTGATAAGCTTATAGAGCTGGATTCATTAACATTAGAGGCAGCAGAATTTTTAAAAATGCTTGTTATAGCAAAATACAATATATTTATAGCAGGCTCTACAGGAAGTGGAAAGACCACTTTTTTAAATGCATTATCAAATTTTATTCCAAAGGATGAACGAATTATTACAATCGAAGATTCCGCAGAGCTCCAGATATTAAATATACCAAACTTGGTTAGGCTTGAAATCAGAAATGAGAACTTAGAGGGTAAGGGTGGGATTACAATAAGAGATCTAATTAAAACCTCCTTGAGAATGAGACCAGAAAGAATAATTGTTGGAGAAGTAAGAGGTGCAGAAGCAATTGATATGTTACAAGCAATGAATACTGGACATGATGGCTCTCTTTCCACTGGTCATGCAAATTCCACGGAAGATATGCTGTCAAGATTGGAGACAATGATACTGAGTTGGTCGACGTTGCCCATTGAAGCGGTTAGAAAACAAATAGCGTCTGCAATTGACATAGTTATTTTTCTTTCAAGGCTTAGGGATAAATCAAGAAGAACACTTGAAATATCAGAAATTTTAGGTATAGAAAACAACCAAATAAAGCTAAATCCTATTTTTGTTTTTGAGGAAGCCTTCCAATCTGATTCAGAACCGTCTAATTCTGTAATTGGTTCTTTAAAAAGGACTGATAATCCATTAGTTAATAAATCTAAATTAATAAATTCTGGAATATACCTACTGAATATATAGGTGTATGAACTAGGAGGAATTTTCTTGATTGATTATGATTCATATGTTTTGAGTATAAAGATGAAGCTTATTTATTCTTTTATTGCAGCGATTTTTGTTTTTGCAGTTTCATATTTATTTTATAGAAATATCTTATTTTCTACAATTGTATGCCCATTTGGAATCATATATCTGAAAGTAAAGCAAAAGCAGATAATTACTAAAAGGAGAAAGGAACTCAATTTACAGTTCAAAGATTTACTAATTTCGCTAGCAGCTTCTTTAAGTGCAGGGAGATCCTTGGAAAATGCCTTTGAAAGTGCACTTGAGGACTTATTTGTACTTTATCCTAGTGATGAGGCTTATATTATAAAAGAAACAAAAGTTATAATACACAAGTTATCCTATAATATTACAATTGAAGAGGCAATAAGTGAT
This sequence comes from Bacillota bacterium, assembly GCA_023416275.1. GTDB lineage: Bacteria > Bacillota > Clostridia > Acetivibrionales > DSM-1351 > Ruminiclostridium. The sequence continues at coordinate 2,667 of JAEZIB010000145.1, forward strand.
TTTGCAAAAAGGTCAGATATTGAAGATATTATGAACTTTGCTGATGTGATGTCAATATGCAAAAGGACTGGTGGAAATTTAATAGACGCATTAAAGAATTCTGCTGCAATAATTAGTGACAAAATTGAGATGAAGCAGGAGATAGATACTATGCTGTCAGCTAGGAAGTTTGAACAGAAAATATTAAATGTTATACCAATTGGTATGGTTTTAATTCTGTCAATAACGGCTTCAGAATATATGAAACCAGTCTTTACATCATTTCAGGGAAGAGCAGCTATGACAGTATCCTTGATATTGCTTACAGTGTCATTTTGTATATCAAATAAAATTATGAAAATAAGAATGTGAGTAAAAATGTTAATTGTAAATTTATTTACGGCACTAGTAATATTATTTTTGCTGGCCATATTTTGTACAATTTTATATAAGCATGGCTTTTCTTACTGGGAACATATTGAGGCACTTAATCAGAAGGATTTTAAACTAAAAGTGTTTTTACCTTTTGGTCTCTATATTCTAGATAAGTACGGTTATTCGTATAATTCAAGTTATGACAGAAGCATCCTCAATACAATAAATGAAGTATATGGACAAGAGTATTCTGTATTTTATATTAGAATATTTCATGCAAACAAAGTGGTGTTAGTTGTATTTGGGACAATTTGTGAATTATTAGCTGGTGTATTGTCTCAATTTCAAGGCGTATTATTGGTATATTCACTTCTTTTTTTTAGTGTGTTAATAATATCAGATGATTTAAAACTAAAAAACAAATTGAAAAACAGGAGGTTAGAGATACAGTTAGAATTCCCAAATTTTATAAATAAGCTAACGCTATTAATTAATGCAGGTATGACAATGTCAAAAGCCTGGGAAAAGATATCTACAGATTGCAGTAAAATGGGAGATTTCTATACAGAAGTGAATAAAACAGTTATTGATATAAAATCGGGAAAAAGTGAGGCGGAAGCCTTTAGTCAATTTGCTAAAAGAGTTAAGACACCTGAAATATCTAGACTTATGTCAACTATAGTTCAAAGTACAAAAAGAGGTGGAAATGATCTTGTATTATCCTTAAGGCTTCTGTCAAATGAATGTTGGGAAATGCGCAAAAATGCCATAAAAAGACTTGGTGAGGAAGCTTCAACAAAACTGCTAATTCCAATGATGATTATGTTCTTTGCAATAATTGTCATTGTTATAACACCTGCAATCATATCTATGCAGGGAATTTAAAGAGCTTATCTGTTTTTCTTCAAAGTGTTTTGGTTAAAAAATAACTATCGACTTTAATGGATAGCAATGGATTGTGATAAGTATGAAGGAAACACAAAACTTATTTGCAAGAGACTCCATGCCACTTTATAGTTGTTTAGGAAACTACAGGACATGGATCAAAATTTGCTTAAAATAAAGATAATTTACAGGAGGTATTATATGTTTTGTACAATAAAAAGGTTTATTACCGAAGAGGATGGAATGGGAACAGTTGAAGTAATTATTATTATTGCTGTTCTTGTAGGTGTTGCTCTGTTATTTAGAAATCAGCTAATAAGATTTGTAAATGGTATAATAGAGAATCTTTTTCCTGATGGAAGCCAGCTTGAAAACAACACTGGATCACAAGTAAAACTTAAGGGAACAAACTAAAGCTAACTACAATTGATCTATAGATTAGTTTTTGAAGCTAACAGCCATAACTGTTTTCAATAATAAAATATTATTTTCACTGGAGTAGTATGTCTTTTTGATTATACTCAACTAGCTTCAACTTCTATAATTTCCAATTGAATGTAATTCTAAGTCAAAAATGAAAGTGTGAAAAACAAGGGAATGCAATAAGGAGAATAAAAATGTCTTGGGTATCGAGGAATTCAGAATTGTTTATAAATAAAAAAGGAAGCTTTACAGTGGAAGCAGCTATTGTTTTTTCAGTTGTTTTTCTGCTTGTTGCTGCAATAGTTTATATTTTTATTATAATGTATCAGTATGCATTTCTTCAAAGTGCTGCAAATGAAGCGTCAAATGTAGGAGGGTATTATTATTCTGATAAATATGGCACAGAGTGCAATTCAGAGTTAAGTTCAGATTTGTATTGGAGACTGTTTGATACAAAAGCCTTACATAAAATAGCTCAGCTAAACAAATATATTTCTAAGAGCCTTGAGAAGTCAATTGTTGACTTAGATATATATTCTGATAATTCTTTATCGTATAAGTTCTTATTGAAGCAGCTTAATATTAGTATAGAGACTCAGTATCCTCTTCCAATTGGCAATATGTTTGAAAAACTTGGGTTGCCATCAACACTAAAAATGAGAGCTGAAGCAAATTCTAATATCCATGATAATGCTGAGTTTGTGAGAAATTTAGATATTATAACTGATATAAAAAAGTGTATTTCAAATAGCGATAACAAATGGATTGGCAAGGATTCTAAGGTAAATGATATTTTAGAGAAGCTGCTAAAGCATTAAAGAAATAACTTTTATCAATAATTTGAGGTGGTATTAAAATTGAAATTAAAAAATAACAAGGGAGCAATAACAGTTTTTATCAGTATTGTGTTGTCAGCTATTTTGTTAGTTGTAGGTGTTTTCACTGAAGCTGCAAGGATTAATTTGGCACATTCCCATATACTAAGAGCAAGCAAAACTGCTATTTCTTCTGTATTAGCCTGTTACAACAATCAATTAAAGGATGAATATGGTCTTTTTGGTGTATTTCAAGACAATGATACAATGCAGGAAGGCTTTGAGTATTACTTGTCTAAGAACCTAAACATTTATGACAAAAAGGATTTCTTATATGATTTTAATATTGAACAAATCAGTATTATTGGTGAGTACAGTTTAGAAAACAGTGCTCTTTTTGAAAAACAAATAATGGAGTTTATGAAATATCGTGCACCTTATGAATTAGCAGTTGATTTATTAACTAAAGTTAATGGTATGAAAAGTATTTCAAGCAGTTCTAAAGTGTGTAAAAGAATGGTTGATACTGACAAGAAAGCAAGTGTAATAGGGGGATTACAGAATTCTCTTGAAGCTATAACAAAGAAAATAAATGAAATGAACATAACTACAAAAATAAAAAAGTTGAAAGAAAGTTTTTTAATCCAAAGTGGAAAATACCAAGGATACATAGAGAAAATAAATTCAATTCAGGAATTGCTTTCATTTGAAACAGATAATGAGAAAAAAGATGAGCTATCAGAGTGCATTAGAAGTTTAAGAAATGAGCTTAGTAGTATTATGAACATAAAGCAAGATATAAAAAGCAATATTCTTGATGTCTTAAACCAGTACAAAAGTCTAAATATTGAAGCTATAGAAAATGCTAATGAAATGTCTATTAAAAAGAGCCATTTATTAAATGTAATACAAGAAGAATTAGATTACATAAAGAAAACAGAAGATGGAATAAAAGAAATTCAAAAATGTTATGAAGATGATTTGTCAAATATAAAAAGCCTAATTAATGAAGATAACTGCGAAGAAGTTATCGATAGTCTTAATAGCAATATAACAAAATGCATGAGTATATCCACAAAGGCTAATAATGATGAGGCAAGTTTCTTATCAGAACTAGATATGCTTTCAGAAATCAATATCAATTATAAATTTAATAAAGCAAAACCTACTAAGTCAGATGATGAGGATAATAGAAATGGGATTGAGAAAGCTTTAAAAAATGCTCTTGATATAAAAGGTGAAGGTAGGATTATTGAAAGCAATTTGCTGGAGCAACTGCCTTCGAGAAAAGCAAAAATAAGCGAGGAGCTTGATATTAACAAATTGAATAGCATGAGCTTGAGTACGGATAACAGCATAAGTGCCTATTTGGATGGCTTATCGACAAATGAAAGTACAATAAGCAATTCAAGTTGGATAAATAATTTTGGGAATATTAGCAAAATAGCTTCACAGGTAGTTGAAGACTTATATATTAACGAGTATATAATGGGCATATTTAAGAATGGTGTTCCTTTGTTAAAAGGTGAAGCGGATAGTGCTGCCTATAACCTGAGATCAAAAAATAAAACTGAAAGAGATGGTTACTTTGCCGATTTTGAAGTTGAGTATATTATTAACGGAAATAAAAAGGAAGACATTAATTCACTAATGTTGAAGTCTGAAATATTAGCAATAAGACTAATAGCAAATGCAATACATATTTACACAGATAACTCAAAAATGAGTAGAATATCAAGTCTTGCAGCCGGTCTGAGTGCTTGGAATGCTGGTTTGTCAACGCCACTCATTCAATCAATGATATTATTTTCTTGGGCTATGGCAGAATCAATATACGATGTTGAGCAGTTAACCAAGGGCGAAAAAATACCATTAATTAAGACCCATGAACAATGGAAAACAGATATATCAGGTGCTGTATGCAAAAAAACAGATACGAGCATTAAAAATAAATCTTTAGATCTAAGTTACCATGATTATTTAAAGATATTTCTTCTTTTGATGGATAAAGATAAAAAAATAGCTAGAATGCAAGATTTAGTGCAGCTTAATATGAGTTTATCAAATTTGGGCTTTTTGATTAAGGACTGTAAAATAATGTTAAGTACAAACACAAATATATCTATAAAAAATTTATTTATTGCAATGCCGTTATATTCATCAAAGTTGAGAAGTACTATTTCAAGAACCTATATAAAAGAGGATATGTGCATTGGCTACTACTAAAACAAAAAATATTACTAGTCAAAAAGCTAAAATTGCAAAAATGCAGAATTGTAGAGGTTCAATTACAGTAGAGGCTGCAATTTTACTGCCTGTTTTTATAGCAGCTATTATGACCTTTGTGTTTATTATAAAGGTTTATTATGTACATGAAATTATGCAACAGGCTATAACATCAGCCTGTGAAGAAATGAGTCTGTATAGCTTACTTTATTATGAGACAAATGCTGATGAGCTAATAAGCAGTTTAGAGAAATTTACAAGTTCACAAAAAGCCGATAACACTTCGGGAGATACTTGGATAGCTCCGATAATAGAGCAGTTTGGAAAAGATGCAAGTGATTATGTAAGAGCTCAGGTGGTTTTAGTACCAATATCTAAAATTTTAGTTAAAAAGAACTTGGAAGTCAGTTACTTTGATAATGTTGACAATAGATTGCGATTGTTAAATCTGAAGGACGGTTTTGAAGGAATAGATTTTTCAAGCAGTAGGATGCTAGCAGATGATAAAAGTATAGACATAATAATTAGTTATAAAATGTCTTTTCCATTTTTGAAAGAATTTATACCTGAAATAAAAATTACACAAATGGCTTCAAGCTACGTTTGGGCAGGGGAAGCCGGTGCACAAAATGCTGGAGAAGAAGCAGAAGTTACATGTGTTTGGAATATGAGCAATATAAATCGTGGTAGAGAAATCCGAAAGCTGCAGGAAGCAAATCTACCGTTTAATTTTCCTTCAATAGCAATATTCAAGAATGGAACTGCAACAAGTATAAAAAGCCTAAATATAGATGATACATATTACAAAAATGCAAATAATCTAAAAAATAAGCTGCTGATGTATATTAATAAGCTTGAAGAATTTCAAGGAGGTGAAAGTGGTGGAGTAACAATTGAAAAATGGCAAATTTATAAAAAAGAGCTGCGACTGATTATTCCACAAACTGAACTGATGGCAAATCAGCAGCAGACAATAAATGAGTGCATACAAGTGGCAAAGAAAAAGGGTATTGACTTAGTAATAATTAAGGCTTATGGCAAAGAGCAAGACAAACAGACTACACCTCAAAGTGAGAAAAAGATAAACTAAACAGCAAAAAAATGATATGATGTGGGGGAAATTATCTTGCCTCGTTATATACTATTTAACCTACCGCTCCTATCTGAAAAGTCTCTCACACCTACAAATTTAAGATGAAAAGCTGAGTGCTTAAACGAATATTTTACTACATTTTTAAGATGAAAAGTCTAAGTGTAAAAAGAGTATTTTACAAAAATTCTGTAGTGAAATTGGCAGGTTACTAGAGCAATAAGTATATTTGCGATAATAGTGTATTTTAGCATGTAAAACCCAAAAGGAGGATTTGCTAGTTTGGAGACGGAGATAATAATTTGGACAGATAAAAGAATAAAAAAAATAGTTGTTCCTTTGGTATTATGCTTTGTAATTTGGATAGTAGCTGTATTGGATGGGATTTTTTATATAAAAACAGTATTAGACACTATTGTTTTTCTTGCTTTAGTTACTATACAATTGGTGTCTTCTATAAATGATTTATATAGCAAAACTATATCGTTAAAGTTAATGTTTATAGGAATATTAATGGGTTATATTGGTTTTTTATGGCTCTTTCACGCTGATATTTTTAGTAATCACATATTAGGTGGTGTAGCTGCATTTATAATAATGGCACTTTTAATAGTACTGTCAAAAAGTCAGATTGGAGGAGGGGACTTGTGGTTGATGACATTGACAGGTTTCTTTACTGGAATCTATTCATGCTTTAGTATCTTGTTTATCTCCATTATATTAGCAGGAATATATTCATTACTGCTACTGCTTATTAATAAGGCTGATAGAAGAACGGAAATCCCCTTTGCTCCATTTATATTGTTTGCTACAGTGGTTTTTATGTTAAGTAGTAATTTTTAATAAGTTGATGCCTTCCATTGGAAAGCTGAGTTGAAATCTATATTATTTGGCTGAAAATTAATGTGTAATTTAAGCAGAAAGGTAAATTAATATGATGTATAGTTTTAAAAATGATTTTAAGGTTTTATATGAAAATGATTCTGCATCTAACTACCTAGTTTTAAAAACAAGTATTGATAAAGAACTATTTAATTATCAAGCACAGATGTTATTGCACAATAAGCTAAAAGGTTTGTTGGACTTTAATATGAATTGTATAGGAGATGAGCTGAACTGCTTTTACAATATAACTTCAAAGTGCACTTTAGCAGCTTTTTTGTCACGAAAGTACTTTGCTCGTGATGAATTTCTTAAAACTATTCTTAATATTATTAACAATATATTTCAGCTGAAAAATTATTTGCTTTATGATAACAATATTTTATTGGAAGAAAACTTTATATATGTAGAACCTGATAGCATTGACATCTACTTTGTATACTTACCCTTTCGAGAGTATAAAAGTGATATTAAGGCTTTCTTTGCAAAGCTTATTTTTCAGCTCGTAAAATTTAATAATGAGTATAGTGATAATTATATTCAAAAAATATTAGAAAATATAAAAAGCGACATTTTTAGCTTGAATAGCTTTAAATCACTAATTGAAAGCCTTTTATGTGAGAGTATTAAGAACCCTGCAAAGTGTGCTGTAAGTTTAAACAATGATGTAAGT
>JAEZIB010000183.1 GCA_023416275.1 Bacillota bacterium
TGCTAATACTCCATCTTCAGTAATAAGCTCATCGCCTATTGTGTTGTCGAGGAATACAAAGCTGATTGTTCCCTTTGTTGCATCTATCTTTGTTGAGAAGTTAACTGCTGCATTCTTAACGATGTCACCAGCTACTACTTTTGTTGCTTTTAGAAGTGCACTGTCGTATCCAACATAGAAGTTGAATGTTCCAACATTGCCAAGCTTAGCTACATTTGCCATAGTTACAGGTACTGTAACTACATCACCAGCTTTACCTTCTGCTGTTCCTATTGTTACACCAAGCTTCTCATCTGAAGTTACTACATTTACGCTACCATCTGTAAATTTAACATTAGAAATTTTAGCCATGTTGCCATCGCCAAAAGCTCCGCCTTCATTGAATTTTACAGCTGCATTAGTAGTTCCTAAAATCTTGAATTTGATGTTTGCTAAAACACCATCAGTAGTAATAAGCTCATCGCCTATTGTGTTGTCAAGGAATACAAAGCTGATTGTTCCTTTTGTTGAATCTATCTTTGTTGAGAAGTTAACAGCTGGATTTACAACTATATCACCTGCTGCTACTGATACTGCTTCAAGAAGAGCCTTATCATATCCAACATAGAAATTGAATGTTCCAACGTTACCTGCTTTTGCTACATCTGCCATAGTTATTGGCAATGTAACTGTATCACCTTTTTTACCTTCTACAGTTCCTATTTTTACACCAAGTGCACTACCGCTTCCAGTATTAACGATTTTCAATGTCAATACAGGATTTGTTGCTACACCAAAATCAAATGTAAGTGTTTTTGTTCCAAGAGCTTGTTTTGCTAAGTAGCTCTTTAAGATTGTAACTGTAGTTCCTGATACTGTGTAGTCAGTACCGCTAGTTAAACCAGTGATACCTTTGAATGTATTACCGTTTGCAGTATAAGTAACTTTTACATCAGCAGGAGCTGCCTGATCATAAGTTGCTGTTGTTGGAGTTATTGTTGGTGGTAAAGTTCCACCGTCAGTTATTGTTACGCTACCGTTAGTAAAACCAACATTGCTTATTTTAGCCATGTTTCCATTGCCAAATGCTCCGCCATCATTAAATTTAACAGTAGTTGTTGCTGGTGGTGTACCTAATACTGTAAATTTGATATTTGCTAATACACCATCAGTTGAGATAAGTTCATCACCTATTGTATTATCAAGGAATACAAAACTGATTGTGCCATTCTTAATCTGTGTTGAAAAATTAACGGCTGGGTTTACAACTATGTCACCTGCTGTTACTGATTCAGCTTTAAGAAGAGCTGCATCATAACCAACATAGAAATTAAATGTTCCAACCTTACCTACCTTTGCTACATTTGCCATAGTTACAGGTACTGTTACTGTTTCACCTGTTTTACCGGAAACTTTTCCTATTTCTACTTTCAATCCGTCTGTTTGTACATCACCTTTAACGGTTACTGTATATACAGGATTTTTTGATGAACCAAAATCGAATGTTAAGTTATATGTACCATTAGCAAGTTTTGACAAATAATTTTTGGAAATTGTTACTTTGTCGCCTGATACTGTGTAGTCAGTACCGCTAGTTAAACCTGTGATTCCTTTGAATGTATTTCCATTAGCTGTCAAAGTTGTTGATAAGTCTGCAGGAGCTGTCTTGTCAAAAGTTCCAGCTGTTGGAGCTATTGTAGGATCAAGTACTTGTGATCCGCCTGGCTCTTTACCTGACACAAGACTACCACTTAAAAAAGCAGTAACTTTCTCATTAGTTACTAATGAACTTGCAGTAACAAATGAATAGTCGTTAGCCATATTATAGTTTGACCAATCAGTTCTAGAAGCTCTAGTCTGTACTACTACTACTCCTCCAGCTGGAATGCTGCCGGATGTAAAGCTAACTTCAAGATATGTATCAGCATCTGAAGTAGGTGAGCTCATTTTTACAAATGCACCCTTTACACTACTTGTAATACCAGTATAATTACTTGAATTAGCACCCATTGTTGCTGCATGGTCACAGTAGAAGTTTTGTGCAGTATCATTATCCTTAGTATAGTAATACCTTAGCTTAAGATCTGCCAAATTAACAGCTGAGCTACCATTATTAGTCACTTGGAAATTCGCATTTATTGTATTTGCTGAAGTTGCTGAACTTCCATTGTTACTAAATTTGACATCTAGACTTGAAGTTGCTGCAAAAGCAGTAATTCCAGATGCAAATAATGTTACCAACATTGATAGTACCAATAAGATAGACGTTGCCTTTTTACGCATTCGCATTAATAAATACCTCCTGTTATATTATTTTTTTATGAAAACCATCTTATCCACAGAGCCTGTCGGGGTAACTCGCACATTCAGTTACATTATCGAAACAGCGCAGTCATTATCATTTGTTCGTGCATGGTTTAAATAATAATTTATCCCCATTGCCGTAACGAACTAACTGAATTATTTATTTCACCCCCTTTTTTTATTTTTATTGGCTGAGTGGGTTATCTAAACTCACCAAATTCTAATGGTTTTCACAGATACTATTTTGAAGAAATAATCCTAAAAAAGTATAGGAGTATTTCCCAATATAGACATGCGTTAATACACCCCTCATTTAAGCTGGTCAAATAAAAATAAGCTTACCCAATATTTAAAATGAATAGCTTATTTTTATTTCCTCAAAAACTCATTACATTTTCATAAGTTTTATGTTTTTATTATCTTTAGTGTAGGCTGGAACCTATGATTTCATATCCTTTTTTATAATATGTTTATTGAAGATACATTCCCTTTTCATCAGTATTTGTAAAAAAATCTTTAATTCCTTCAAGATTGCTTTTTAAAATTATTGTAACTGCAATGATATATTTTCTATTTCTTTCAACTGTCCGTTTATGTACATTAACAAGTTTCATCAAATCTGATAAAGGTAACATTCTCTTTCTCACCAATTTATCATTTAATATCTCATTCTCAGCTATTATTTTTGCTATTTGAATACACAAACCACGTGAGTCTTTATGTCTAGGAGAGCATTCGACTAATTCCTCTAAAGTGATTCCGTATTCCTTTAACTGCTGCTCAAATAGCAATATTTCTTCTCTAATCTCAATCTTTTCATATTGATTAAAAGAATCACATATTAGGTATCTTTCTTCAAACCCTTCATCATCTTCAAAATATGAAAACGGAACGTCTTTTAAATATTTTTTGTTGAATCTGATGTAATCTATTATCCTATGTCTTATAACCATCTCTGCATATTTAAAGAAGTTTGAGTTCTTCTTAATATCATAAAGATCAATTGCCTCATTAAACGCTAATAAACCAATGCTATACTCCTCATTGTTTTCATCTACATATCTCCCAACCAAATGGGATAGTGTTTTTAATATATATGGCTTATAGTCATTAATGAATTTATTTTTAAGCACATTATCACCATTTTTTATCTTCTCAAAAATAGTGTTAATATTATTTGAATAGTTAACATTTTGATTCAAATATTCTACTTTCAAGCGTTTGTATCCCTCCTAAACTACAAATATTAAAAATAATAATAGATTTATGACAAACTAAGTAATTGAAATCAAAGATATTCTATGAGTTAAAGCCCTCTGCTAAAAAACTCATATACCCTGAAGGCGAAGTAGCTAAAGTTTAGCGATTATAATTAGAATAGAAGAATAGTTGTAGGTAAGGTATATGTTGTTTAATATTAAACTTTCACTGAATCAAATTGAATTCAAATAATCGAAGACAATGTAATTTATACTAATACGCAACGATAAATTTGCCTCCTTTATTGAATACATTTAATCCCATATAAGACTATAAGTGCATACTATCATAAGTAGAATATTTTGTATATGTTTTTATGTTAATCGCCAACAATTTACACGTTATAGCAATTTTTTGCACTAAAATAGGACAGTTCAATATTTTTTCTTGTATATCTTCCCATTTTTTGCTCTAATAGTCTGCAATTTTAAAAACAGTTTACACCCAAGGTCTTCATACATAGTTAACTTGATTCACTAATTTTTAATACTGTTTAAAAGTATTTATCAATATAAGATTATAGCTATTTGTAGCGCTTTCAAGGCATTTAACCAGCATAAGCATCCTCTCTTTTCACTTTTAATATTTTTAAACATATAAAACCCAGTACTATATTTTACCATAATATACGTCCAAATGCCATAGTTTTTGCAAATTCTTTTCATATTTCTCTATATTTTTACATTTTTTACATATAGTCAAAATTATACGCGAAATTAACGCTCTTTTCAAGCTTATTTTCAAGTTTGTTTAAGAAAAAACCGTTGAAATTTCACATACACCCTCTACTTAAATAAAGCAGAGCTTTTTTATTCATATATTTAAATTTTGGCTGTAATAAAACACATATATGCACATATCGTGTAGAAGTGATATTAATTTTAAAAATGCGAAGTTTACATTCATCGTTCTCTTCGCATTTTTAATTACTATGTATCGCAGGTAGTCCAGCGAAATGTAGGTTAGCTAAAAAAGTGAAATATTATACAAATAGATTATCAAAGTTTTTATTATAAAGTTCTCCGGTATTAATCCAACATATTTTGTAATACTTTATTCAGACTCAAACCTTTTATTTATATACTTATTTTTCACAGCATATACTGCTAAAGAGGTTCTATCCGAGAGCCCAAGCTTACTAAGTATATTTGTTATAATGTTTTTAACTCTACCCTCTGTAATAGCAAGTTTAGCAGCTATCTCCTTATTGCTTTTTCCATACACCACCAACTCTATTAACCTTATTTCTTTATCTGTTAATGCATGTTCTGGTTTCAGATTATCGGGCTGGTTAAATTTATTAACTATGTTCTGATAAACATTCTCGTCAATAACATTGAGACCTTTTGCAGTACCTTTTATAGTAGATATCAGTTTCTCAGCATTTATATCTTTTAGAATGTATCCATCAGCACCATTTTTTAGAGCTTCTGATACCATTTCATCGTCATCAAATGTTGTAAGCACAAGTACCTTTATGTTAGCTGAAAAAGACTTTATCAATTTCGTCCCTTCAATTCCGTCGCAACAAGGCATTTTTAAGTCCATGAGCACAAGATCTGGTTTGTGTATTTTACACAGCTCAAGTGCCTCATAGCCATTCAAAGCTAGTCCAACAACATTAATCTCTTCATCACTTTCTATAATAAATTTAAAGCCTTCGCCTATTAACCTTTTATCCTCTGTAATAAGAACCTTTATCAAATACCATGACCTCCTCTTCTAAAGGAATATAAACATTCAAATTAAATCCACCTTCACCGCTAGAACCATAAATAAGTTTTCCATTAACTGAGTTTACTCTCTGTTCCATTCCAACTAACCCCATGCCTTTTTTTATATGACTGCTACCAATCCCATTGTCTATAATAAAAAGTCTAATAGAATCCTTTTCAATAACAAGTGATATTATGACCTTTTTTGCTTTTCCATGACGTACTGCATTTGTAATTGCTTCCTGGCAAATTCTATAGATAACTTCATTATATTCCGATAAACATCTATTTCTCTCGCCATCAAGATTTAGGTCTATTTCTATTCCTAAATAACTGTACTCTATTACCAGTTTTCTAAGAGAATTAATTAAGTTATTTTCTTCAAGGTCTTTAGGACCAAAGCCCTTAATTGATCTTCTTAATTCTCTTAGCCCAGCCTTTGCAGTATGATTTACAGCATCAATTTTTTCTACTGCCTTTTCTGGGTCCTCAAGGCATGTCCTACTGCAGACTTCAAGTTGAGTTATTATTAGAGTCATAGCATAACCAAGTGTGTCGTGAAGATCCCTTGCCATCCTGTTTCTTTCTTTTTCGGCTGCAAGTTCTTCTACTACCTTCGTATGCTCTCTTAATTTTTGAATCATATATTCAAGCTCAGCATTCTTTTTATTTAATTGCTCCGTCCTTTCACAGACTTTTTGCTCAAGGTTAATACTCCACTTTTCAATCTCTTCTGAATATTTCTTCAAGCGCTTATAAAGACGCGCATTTTCTATGGATACTCCTGCCTGACTGCAAATTAGCTCTAAAGCCTTTCTGTCTTCCTCATCAAATAGCCCTGACATCAGCTTATTATCAAGATAAATTACTCCTAAAAGTTCTTTTTTATTTATAATAGGAGCACAGATAACTGATCTAATTTCCTGTGAAATAACACTGTGCTGCATATTTAGTTGACTGTCAGCCAAAGCATCATAAATAATAATAGGCTTTAACTCTTTTTCAACCTGTGAGATAATTTTTTTACTTAACTCATGGGATGAATTTGTTATTTCATAACCATTGATATTACGTACAACATTTACTTCAAGCTTTTTGTCGCCTTTCTCTGGATAAAGCAGCACAATTCCCCTCTGTGCTCCTAATAATTCGATAGCATTATCCATTATTTTTTCAAGCAGGACGTCAATATCCAATATTGAACTTATAACCCTTCCCGTTCTTACAACAGCGTCAAATTTATTACTTACAATTAGCAAATCGATATTTTTATCTTCACTATATCCGATGGATTTTTCCAACTCATTTCCAATTATTTCATCACATTTTTTTATATATTCCTTAGCCCCTATCTCAGCGAATAAATTATAAGCTTTCTTGATATTTCTAAGATAGTCATTTTCCCTTTTAAGATTTTTAAGGAAACCTGCATATTCAAACAGACTGTATCCTAACTCATACCTCCTATTAATTGCGCTGCAGTGTTTAATACTTTTCTTATAGAACCTTTCAGAAAGCCTATTCTTATTTCTTAAAGCATAGTACCCTGCCATGACTCTCAATGAAGCCCCATAAATATTAGGCCATATGCGAGTAATATTCATTGCCATAATACAAGCTTTGAATACTTTGCTTAATTCTTTATTATTAAAATCCTTCCGCAATGTGTGAGTTGATTTTAACAACACCAAGTATGTCTGAGCCAGCATCACATAAGCATTTCCAATACTTTCCTTATTGAGATTATACTTTTTGTCTAGCTCAATTGCTTTTTCGAAATACTCTAAAGCCTTATGGTATTCTTTCTTTTCATAATGTATAACTCCTAAACAATATATGGCTAAACAGTATGGAAACCATAGTTTCTCGTTCTCCCCAATCTCGATTGACTGGTTAACTAGTACTGTGGCTTTTTCATACTCTCCCTTTTCTATATAGCACCATGCCAGCCTTGCTTTTCCAAAACAAACACCATAATAGTTTTCAATTTTATTCGACATTTCAATATACTGATTCAATTTTTCACAAGCTTTTGCATAGTTGCCAGTATACTGATATATAGATCCAACAATATTTAAGTTTGCAGAATACTCCCATACATCACCAACTTGTTTAAATGTTTCAGTAGACTCCATCACCGAGTCCATAGAGCGTTGATAATTGCCCTGCCACAAATGAACATATGCAATAAGCTGTAAACTCTGTGCTATACCATATTTATCTCCAAGTTCCTTTTTCATTTGTAATGCAATTTCATGAAAATTCATAGCCCTTTTATAGTTTCCATTTATAGCACTTTGCATAGCATAGCCCGTATAAAGTACGCAAATTTCTCTACTTCCTGCTAATCTCCTTCTAGCTATGTTCATACCCTTAATTGAAATGAGCCTTATTTTATCAGGACTACTAACAGCATATGACCAACACAAAGGATAAAATATAATCAGCTTTTCTTTCTCTTCTTCACTGAAATCCTTTTCTCTTCTATTAAATATAGTACTTGTAAAAAATTTATTGTATACAATTAGTTTTAAATATTCTTTTACCAGCGCAAGCCTCAGATTCCTCTTATCATTTGGTATCTCTTCCCCTAGCAGATTAAGCGCCTCAATAAGATAAGTTTGAGCCTCTTTTAAATTACCCTTTTTCAAATAAGCAGTACCTATCTTACTCAATATTTTTGCTCTAGCAAGGGCATTATCATAAAATGGTAATATTTTTTTTGCAATATGTACAGCCTTGTCACTGTCGCCAACAATAATATATGCCTCTACCATATCATTATATATGTATATGAAGTCTTTAGGGCTGAGCTGTTTATCATCTTCCATATATTCCTCTGCTAATTTAAAGTACCGTAGTGCATCCTCAGTTGCAAATGATTCTTTAGATTTGTAAGCAGCAGGAATAACATATTTAAGAGCCTTTTTCCTGTCACAACTCTCTATATAGTGATGTACAATGTCAAAGAAGTAGCGTTCCTTATCACCCTCATATAATGTTTCCAAGATTTCAGCTAGCTCATAATGCAACTGCCTCCTCTCATCGGCATGCATTTTTTCCAGCACAACATCTCTTATGCGATTATGAGTAAATTTGTACATACCTTTTTGAGCCAAAGGCCCTATAATCTGTATATCACTTATTTGGTCTAAAATATTAACAAGTTCGGTCCACCCGATACCAGAAAGCATCTCTAAAATACCAGCATCAAAATTTCTCCCTATAATAGCTGCTTTTTCTAGAATACTGCGCTGATTATCTGATATATTTGCCAATCTTTTAAGTACGATACCTACGATATTTTCAGGCAAATCAAAATCGTTAAGTACATCCCAATTTAATATCCATCTATCTTCTTCAAAAACCAATATTGAATTATCTTCCAGCGTTCTAATCAAATTAGTAGCATATAAAGGATTACCTCTTGATTTTATATATACGTATTTTGAAAATCCAGGCAAATCATGTGCACATTCTCCAATGCCCAACTCTACTAACTTTCCTATCCCCTCGTAACTAAGGGGATAGAGCTTTAAAAGCTGAATAGCTTGCGACTTAACATTCTTCATATATATTTTTTTAATGCCGCTATTTTCTGCTACTTCATCATCTCTAAAAGTACCTATAATCAAAAGGTTTGATTTAAAAGCTCCCTTTACAATTTCTTCCAAAATGTTTAGTGAACCTGAATCTGCCCACTGAAGATCTTCTATTAAAATCACACAAAATCTTTTCTCAGATGCTAAATTCAAAAAAAAGTCAGCAACTGTAATCAAAAACCTTTTTAGTTCCCGAGCCGGTTCCAAAGAAGATACATGGGCTGTTTCACCTAATATTCTTACAGCTCGGGGATTTAATGTTGTTATGCAACCACCCAAGTTTCCCAAAACATTTCTCAGCCGTCTTGTCTCAGCGAGCTGAATAGCAGTATCATAATC
>JAEZIB010000197.1 GCA_023416275.1 Bacillota bacterium
GCCCTTATATAGCTCATGACTATTGCGAAAGCAAACCCGACGGCTATCATAACGCCATAGCCGTGTATGGTCACACTCCCGATTGAAAAAAGATCGTTATACATATTTTCCCCTATCATATATTCATTGAATAATAAAATACCATGTTTTTAGGTTAAACTCAAATATTGGGACGCCGCCTAGGTTCACATTCACTGTCACCGGCCAGAATGACTATACAGGATAGGATGAGTTTTGCTGATTTTAGGAAGCGCTTAGCAGCGAAGAATCTTGTAGGGAATACCTTTTATCTGCCCCAAATGTGATGGAGTCGGCTGTTACCACATTGTAGGACGTCAAAAATATCAGTGCACAGTGCCGGTATCAGGATTATTAGTGTTGTTAGTATTTTCCATACTATATTGACACATTTTTTTGTTTAATATATGCTTATATAATAAAATAAGTAAACAGCATGCCACAAATGGTTGATTTTCTTATTTAAGAAAGGCTTGTTATGAACTACATATACAGTATAGATAGCAGATTCGACATGTTTCGAGGCGGATGGAGCCGGCAAAACCAACTTATATCCTCGGCCCTTGACCTGGTTTTGCTGCGGCTGGTTATTGGCATGATATCAGGTATCACATTGATGATTCGGGTGATATCCAAGCTCGGGCCAGCCATTACGAAACTCAATGATATCGGCCAAAGCAGCACAGCAATATCTCTGATAGCAATCACGTCGGCTTATGCACTTCTTATTGCGCTCATTATTGCCGAGGTCGTTCTGTTCGTTATGAAAAAGAAGCTGTTTTTGTTTCTTTATATCATCATGGCGGCTGCCCTTGCGGTCACCTACTATTTTGATAATCCATTTTACGGTTATATGGTGGTAATCTTAGAATCCATCATTATTGCCTATCTCTTCAATTCTAAGTACGCAGCCGTGCGTTTTCGCTTCTACAACAAAATGAACATCGCAGCGCTTAACGCATACGCCGTCGCACAAACAGAAAACGCGATAGCCGAGCTTGAAGAAGCCACACGGCAATACCGAGATGGAACAATCAATGAGAAAACATTCAAGGCCAAAAAGGCCGTGCTCTTAAGGCGTATATAACGAGGAAATATCATGAAAAAAATAGTCTCATTCTTAACTCTATTGATTTTTGTTTTTTGCATACCCGGCTATTCGGCAGCGCATGCCGAGCAGCTCCCGAATTTGCCAGAAAATGTCTTCTCACTGCCCGAAATAGGATTTTCGATGAATATACCGATCGATTATTATACGATGCAAAAAGGCCAGCACATTCCCGACAGCGTTTCGGACGACATGCACAGCAGCTTAAATTTGCTGCAAAGAAATATGACGGAGTACGATTACGCCGCAGGGCTTAAGAATGACGGCAGCGTCAGGTTCAAGATCGCCTGTGATTTAAGCGTGAAAAAAGACTATGCCGATATGAGCGAATCCGAGTTTGACCACATCATAGAAGGACTGCAAACGATGGTGACCCATGACCAAACAGTCGATGGTGTAAAAAAGGTTAAGACAAAGAGCCTGTTGTTCGCACAGCGTATTTACCACGGCCCAGATGAATTTTATATCGAGTATTATACAGTTACAGGCGGGCAAGAATACTATATAATTTTCTCTGGGACGGGAAGTCAGCCGTCACGCTCGGTCACGCAGGAAATCAATAGTATGATCAATTCGGTCATTATATCGCCTTTCGCCGCGCCCGATGCGGCCGCAAGTTCATCGCTACCTTCCGCAGCTTCTTCGTATCTTGTCGAAATCAACGAACCACCGCTTTCCTTTGCGCTTCCGGGCAGCTTCACTGGTATGAAAAGTACGGATGATCTGCGTCAGATTCAGGGACAATGGCGGGAATTGTTTGAACTGATTAAGCCGAAGATGAGCAATGCCGGCATTTACTATTATGCTGTGAAAACGGACGAGAGCGGCAGAGTCAAGCAGATGGCTGTAACTGCCCGCGATATAGATACAAGCACTTTACAGCAATTGTTTGATATGGGCATGGCTGAGATTGACAAACTCCTCGGCCGTTCCGTCAACAAAGGGAAGAACACCACACAATATCCTCTAAACGATAAGTTATTTGTGAACGACGTGGTGTTCACGAAGCAGTACATCGGTGCGGATGATTATAGCTGGCTGTTTTATCAGCCTACGCGCGGCGATGTCCCGTTCGCATTCGCGTATGCGGGGGATGGTTTTGTGGTCACCGCCGCAGACGAAATCGATATGAATAAAATCATCGAAAATTTTAAAGGGAAAACGACGCGAGGGACCGACATCCCGGGGAGTATCAGTGCAACAGATATCGCCATGCAGCAGTTCAATACGACGGTTTTAATCATTATGCTGTGCGTCCTTATCGTCTCATGGACTGTTGTATTGCTGCTGTACCACAGGAACAGCAAAATTGCGCAGCATAAAAATATCGATTCATGGATAGACAGACTGAACCGTCTCAGAGTGCAGAATGTCTTATCCGACGAGGAATTTGAACGCAAAAAGCATGATCTGATGAGGCGCGAGAACAATATGTGATTTTCGTAAATTTAAGCGAAAAGCCTCCCGCCATTGCACGACAGGAGACTTTTTGCTTATTTCTTGAGGAGTTATTCTATAGGGAAGCACTGATTCATTCAGTACTTCCTTAGAAATACACGCGTTCTGTAAGTTCGGGGCAAAC
>JAEZIB010000026.1 GCA_023416275.1 Bacillota bacterium
GTTCTAAATGAAATATTTAGAGTTGCACATACAATTAAAGGCATGGCAGGCACAATGGGTTTTACAAAAATGACAAAATTGACCCATGATATGGAAAATGTATTGCAAGCTATTAGAAATAATGAAATTAATGTTACGTCAGACCTTGTTGATGTTTTATTTAAGTGCCTTGATGCTCTAGAAAACTATGTAAGTACTATTGTTGCAACTAGTGGAGAAGGTGACAAGGAATATACTGACATTATGGCTGCACTAAAGTCTATTTTGGAAAATAAAGGTACTGTTAGCGCAACTCCTATGAATACAAAGAGTAATGATAGCAAATCATCAAATGACAAAGCTAAATACATAACTGAAAAGCTTGAATTTGATGAATTTGAAAAAAGTGCAATAAATAAAGCAATTGATATGGGAATGCATGCTGTTAAGATAACAGTTGCTCTTAATAAAGGCTGTTTGTTAAAGGCCGCTAGAGCGTTTGTTATATTCCAGACTTTAGAGAAATATGGTGAGATTGTTAAAGCTCAACCAATTGTTCAGGACATAGAAGATGAGAAATTTGATTCTGAATTTACAGTTGTTGTTATTTCTAAAGAAAATGAACAGCTATTTTCTAATGAAATTAATTCAATTGCTGAAGTTGAGGAAGTATTAGTTAGTACGTTGAGCAAATTTAGTATGGATGCTACAGATGCAGAAGAAGAGAAAAAATTAGAAGCAGAAGAGGCTGAAAAGCCAGAGAAAGTTGAAAAAGTAGCTGCAAAGGATGAGAATAATCATGAAGCTGCTAAGCAGAATGTTTCTCACAAAAAGACTCAAAGAACAGTAAGAGTTGATATTGACAGGTTAGATGTATTGATGAATTTAGTTGGAGAATTAATAATAACTAAAACTAGATTAGAGGAGTCCGATATTACTGCTAATCAGCAAGAGTATCGAGAAACTATAGAGTATCTTGAGAGGATAACTACAAATTTAAATGACGCTGTTATGAAAGTTAGAATGGTTCCTGTAGAAACAGTATTCAACAGGTTCCCAAGAATGGTTAGAGATATTGCAAAGGATTTGGGAAAAGACATTCAGTTAATAATGTCAGGTGAGGAAACAGAACTTGATAGAACAGTTATAGATGAGATTGGAGATCCACTAATTCACATGCTTAGAAATTCTTGTGACCATGGACTTGAATCTACCGAAAGAAGAAGAGAACTTGGAAAACCTGAAGTTGGTACAATAAACCTTACAGCTTATCAATCAGGAAACAATGTAATTATTGAGGTTTCAGATGACGGTTCGGGTATAAACACTGAAAAGACCAAAGCGAAGGCTATTGAAAAGGGAATAATTACTAAAGAAGAAGCTTTGAGTATGACTCAACAAGAAGCAATAGATTTATTGTTCAGACCAAGCTTCAGTACTGCGGATAAGGTTACAGGCCTTTCAGGAAGAGGAGTTGGACTTGACGTAGTTAAGACTAAGATTGAGCAGGTTGGAGGAACAGTTGAGGTTGAGAGCCAGAAAAATAAAGGAAGCAGTTTCATAATTAAATTACCTCTAACACTTGCTATTTATCAGGCATTGCTTGTAAATGTAGGAAATGAGAAATATTTCATTCCTTTGGGTTCAATTTACCAAATATATAATTGGTCAGCAGATGAGGTTAAGACAGTTCAAGGACAGGAAATAATTCTTCTTAGAAATATGGTTGTTCCAATTACAAGGCTTGCAGATACCTTGGATATTTCTGATGCAGATGCCAAGGACAAAAAGCAACTCAAGATAGTAATTGTCAGAAAAGGTGAAAAGTTAACAGGTCTGGTTGTAGATAGTGTTATTGGACAACAGGAAATTGTTATAAAATCACTAGGCAAGCTTTTGTCTGGAATAAAATATTTTGCTGGAGCAACAATTCTTGGTGACGGAAGTGTTGCACTAATAATTGATGTAAATTCAATAACTTAGTTGATAAATATATAGTTTATTAATGTTTTCTCCAAGGAAATCAAACTATTGTTTTACTCAAAAGAGAGTGTGGTTAGTTAAATTATTTTTGAGGATTCCGTAAATAGCCAGAGTACCTCTATTGAGAATAGGTTTTCTACTGAGGTTATTACAAATTTTTTGTGCCTAAAGTGGGCGTGGGAGGTTATTATGTCAGATGAACAAGTTCATGAATTTGAAACAAAGCAATTTATCGTATTTAGTTTAGGAGATGAACAATTTGGAATTGATTCACTTAAAATTACTACTATTGATAGAATGAAAGTAATAACAAGGGTTCCAAAAACTCCGAATTTTGTTAAGGGTGTAATAAATTTAAGGGGAGATATTATTCCAGTAATGGATTTGAGAGCTAAGTTCAATCTTCCGCCAACAGAAGAAACAGAAGAAACTAGAATTATCATTCTTAAATTAGAAGAGATATCAATTGGTGTTGTTGTAGATCAAGTACTTCAAACAATTCAGTTAACCAGCGACTCTATAGAAAGTGCTTCGAGTTTGATAAATAGTGCAGATTCTGACTATATACTAGGTATTGGCAAGGTTGATGGAGAAATAGTAACTCTATTAAATTTCGAAAAGTTAGTAAAGCTTTGATTAAAATTTAAATATTGAGGTATAAGTAATGACAATAAGTTTTGATGAATTAAACCATTTGCAATTAGAT
The DNA here is from genome assembly GCA_023416275.1 of Bacillota bacterium. Lineage (GTDB taxonomy): Bacteria > Bacillota > Clostridia > Acetivibrionales > DSM-1351 > Ruminiclostridium. The sequence continues at coordinate 2,669 of JAEZIB010000026.1, forward strand.
GTGCTTAAAGAAATAGGAAATATCGGTGCAGGTAATGCCGTTACATCTTTGGCAAAAATGTTAGATAAAAGAGTTGATATGGCAGTTCCAAAGGCTAATATATTAGGCTTTGATAAAGTTACCCAGATTTTGGGTGGGGAAGAAATGCTGGTTGTAGGTATATTACTAAATGTAGCTGGTGATATAAAAGGTAGTATGATGTTTACTATGGATATTCATGCTGCTAGACAACTTGTAAATATACTATTTGGGAACAAAGTTTCATCAAGTCTAGAGTTTGATGAACTTGAATTATCAGCTCTTAAAGAAATTGGTAATATATTGACAGCGTCATATTTATCAGCATTGGCAGGATTGACAAATCTCAAAATACTGCCCTCTGTACCAGAACTGGCTATTGATATGGCAGGAGCAATTTTAAGTGTACCTGCTATTGAGTTTGGTAAGGTTGGTGATTCAGTTTTATATATAGAAACAGAATTTAGTGAGGGAATCACAAAAGTATTTGGGGACTTTCTATTAATACCGGATGTTGATTCATATGAGGTATTATTAAAAGCATTGGGAGTTATAGAATAATGGATATTGATATTGATGTAGTTAAAGTAGGTATGGCTGACTTAAATTCAGCACTTCATCCATGTATGATTACAACACTTGGACTTGGTTCTTGTGTTGGAGTTGCATTGTATGATCCCAAAACAAGAATAAGTGGTTTAGCTCATGTAATGCTGCCCAGCAGTGAGCAGGCAAAAAATAATAGTAATATTGCAAAATTTGCTGACACAGCTATTGTAAAACTTGTAGATGATATGGTAAAATTGGGAGCAAAAAGGGAAAGAATTGTAGCAAAGCTTGCTGGTGGGGCTCAAATGTTTGTATTTAATGGTGGATCTGATTTAATGAGGATTGGCTATAGAAATGTTGTTGCCTCTAAAGATAAATTAGCTGAGTTGAATATTCCAATAATTTCTGAAGATACTGGAGGGAATTATGGGAGAACTATTGAGCTTTATTCCGATGATGGTAGACTAATGATTAAGACAATTGGCTTTGGTATTAAGCAACTATAATTTTATAGATAATGATAGACAGCCAACTTGAATTGTTTGTTTATTAACTAAAGAAAAGATGTAATTATTTTTTACTTGATAGTTTAACGACGAAAGAGGTAAGAATGGAGACAATAATGAAAATCCCTTTTCTACTAGCTATTTTGGCATCTATTGTAACAGGTGCTATAAGTATAGTTAATAATGCTGGAACTAATAAAACATGTGTTAGAATGATTTTAGCTATGATAATTTTTTATATCATAGGTTTACTGGTTAGTAAAACAATATCAAATATTGTTGAAGAGCAAAATAAGCAGAAACTTGAAGCTGAAAAAAAGATTCTGGAAGAAGAAATGTTAGAAAAGGCAAAGGTTTCTGCAAAGGTAAAAAAGGCTGCACATTTAGGAAATGCGCTTGATTTAACTACGGAGGAAGAAATTGATGATGGCTTTACTCCATTTGACTTATCACAAGCAGTTAAAACAAAGATGAAGGAATAATACAATAAGCATTGGGGGATTTACATGCCAGGTGTAAATAATAATCAGCTTTGGAAACAATATACACAAACTAGAGATCCAGCTTTAAAGGATGAGCTTATAGTTCAGTATGCATATCTAATTAAATATGTAGCAGGAAGACTAAGCATATACTTTGGATCAAATGTTGAATTTGATGATTTGGTTGGTTATGGAGCATTTGGGCTTATTGATGCTATAGAAAAATTCGACATTTCGAAAGGTGTTAAGTTTGAAACTTATGCTTCTTTTAGAATAAGAGGCTCTATTATAGATAGTATTCGTGATTTGGATTGGGTTCCAAGGTCATTAAGACAAAAAAACAAGGAACTTGAAAAAGTTTATGCCGAAGTAGAAAATGAAGTTGGTCATTCAGCTACAGATAAAGAAGTTGCTGATAAAATGGGTATAAGCATGGAAGATTTTTATAAGCTTTTGAATGATGTCAATGTGTCATCAATGATGTCTCTAGAAGAATTTATGGAACAGAACTATGAAAGAGGTTTAGAGATTATAAGTGACAGTACTGACGATAAACCAGAAGCGGCGTTAGAGAATGTTGAAATAAAAGAAATACTTATAGACGCCATTGATAAATTGCCTGAAAAGGAAAAGTCGGTAATTACATTTTATTATTTTGAAGAATTAACTTTAAAAGAAATAAGTGCAATAATGAATGTTACAGAATCCAGAATTTCTCAGTTGCACACTAAGGCTTTACTGAGAATGCGTGGTAAATTATTTAGACATAGAATTATGCTGGAATCCTAGCTCGAAACAAAGTCTGTGCTAACACGATAGTTTCATTATATATTAAGCCGAAGGTAGGGGTGTGAGGTTAGCTTGAGAAATGCGAAGTTTACATTTCGTGCAATCATGGTTCTCTTCGTATATCAAAAAGCTGCAAGCAGTTTTTGTGGATTTTGAAAATCCTTTGTACGAACATAGTGTGTTTTCGAGCCACAAAACTACAATTGAGTTTTTAAAGTAGAACTGTCAAAAAAGGAGTTCTACCTCTACGAAGCAGAGGTTTCCACTGATAGTTTCATTATATATTATACCGAAGGTTGACGTGGGAGGTTAGCTTGAAAGATTGTGGAACGTATGATGTTAAAATATTGCGTACCTCTGCGAGCAAGAGGTTATCCACTGATAGTTTCATTATATATTATGCCGAAGGTTGGCGTGGGAGGTTAATATGGCAGAACAGGAAGACTTAAAGATACTAGTAAGTATTTCACCTGATGAGTTAAAAGCTTATATTACACTATATAAGGGTGACGGGGACATTAAAGTAAGCAAGGATGAAATGCTTAGAGCGCTTGCACTTCAAAAAGTTATCTTCGGTATTAATGAAAAAGTTATAGAACAATATGCTGAGAATCCTATGTATAATGAACCATTTTGTGTAGCCGAAGGTACTGCACCGCAAAATGGCAAAAATGGTGAAGTAAAATATCTCTTTAATACTACAGTCAGCAAAACACCAACATTGTTGGAGGATGGAAGGATTAACTATAGAGAATTAAATCTTATTCAAACAGTACAAAAAGGACAGATTCTTTGTACTCTTGAGCCTGCAATAATGGGTATCAATGGAATGACTGTTAAAGGAAAAGTTTTAATTGGAGTTAATGGAAAACCTGCTGTATTGCCAAGAGGAAAGAATGTAGCTATTTCTGAAGATGGAAAGTCGTTATATGCTACAACTGACGGTGAAGTTGAATATTTGGATGCTACAAAGGTTAGTGTTTATACTAATCATGAAGTTCCGGCAGATGTAGATAATTCTACTGGAAATATCAATTTTGTAGGCAGTGTAATAATTAAAGGAAATGTATTATCAGGATTTACAGTTGAAGCTGGAGGCAATGTTGAGGTGTATGGTGTTGTTGAAGGCGCTACAATTAAAGCTGGTGGAAATATAATCCTCAGAAGAGGTATGCAGGGAATGGGAAAGGGAACACTTATTGCCGGTGGTGATATTGTTGCCAGATATATAGAATATTGCAATGTAGAAGCAAAAAATAATATACAATCTGAAGCAGTTCTTCATAGTAATGTAAAGTGTGGAAATAAACTGGAATTAACTGGAAGAAAAGGATTGCTTGTTGGTGGTACCTGTAAAGTGGGTAAAATTATTATTGCAAAAGTAATTGGTTCACATATGGCAACACCTACAGATCTCGAAGTTGGTATTGACCCAACTGTAAGAGAGGATTATAAAAAAGCGAAAGATGAAATGGTATCAAATGAAAGTGACATAAAAAAAGCTGATCAAGCAATAGTTTTATTGAAAAAGCTTGAAGCTGCGGGTGCACTTACACCTGATAAGCAAGAAATATTAACAAAAAGCTTAAGAACAAAAATTTACCTATCATCTCGATTAGAAGAACTAAAGAGAGAAATTGAAGGTTTAGAAGAAAAACTTAAACAGGATGGCGATGGAAAGATTCGTGGAACTAGCTTTATATATCCTGGAGTAAAGGTAACTATTGGAACTTGTGTTATGTATGTAAAGGAAAATCTTCAATATTGTACTTTGTACAGAGATGGTGCAGATATACGTGTTGGAGCAATTGACAAATAGGTTATAGTCTATTGGATAGGGGGCGGTCAGATGTCAATCAGGCCTGTGGATTTTCAGGTAATGTATCCCAAATCATCTGAATTAGCAAAAACATATAGTGACGAGACAAACAAAAATCAAGCTATAAATCAGCAGTTAGCTGAGCAAAATAGAGAAAGAATAGATAATAACTTAAAACAAGTTGTTGCACGTGAAAATGTTCATGGAGGACGAGTGGAACAAAAGGAAGAAAACGATAAATCAAAGCAGCAGAAGGAAAAAAAGAAAAAACAAAAAAAATCAGAGGGTATGCCAACTATTGATATCAAGATATAGTTTTATGGGGGAGTTCTCTTTAATACATAGCGTGGGGTTATAGGATTTAATAACTTTTAACCCCATTTACTACTGATTAGGCAATTTATTTTCGCTATTAAAATGTTAATTTAGATATATCAACTTGAGGTGAGTATGGAAGCATTCTATGTAAGTATTATATTTTTAGGAATTATATTAGTAGTTGCAGCTCTGTTCTTCATTATAATGGATAAAGTAAACGGAAAAGACTTTTTTAAAGAGTTTGATAGGAAAAAGGATGAAATGTTTAACTTGATTCAAGATTCTGAAGAAATGGTACAAGAGCTAAATAAGATGTCTGATTATGTTGTAACAGTTATAGCTGAAAAAAATCAGGAATTCTTTAGTAAAAATGCTAATTTCAAAGAGCAGGAACCATTAATAGAAATTGAAGATGTGAAAGAGGAAATAAAGGAATTGCCAGTACAAGAGAAGCAAATTTTACTAGATACTCAAAAAAATTCTAAGAAGGAAATGCTATCTGAAGAGACTGTAGTTAAAAGTGTAGTTTTAAATAATAATATAGGTTATGCAAAACAGAAAGAAGATGAACCACAAAAGGTAAAAGTTCCTTTTAACACAAAGGATGCAGTGCTGAAATATAAAAATACAGGGCTGCAAAATAAAGATATGGTTTCTCAAAATGAGGATATTGGACTTCAAATGGACAGTGTAGTTTATGAACCACAAAAACCAGCCAAGCTTAATAAGGACAATTCAGACAAAAATAGAATTCAAAAAAAATCAGAATTAGCGGAAGAGAAGTCTATGGATACTGGAGTTATTGATGATAGATATTCAACTGAGGCTAATATAGTAGAAGCTCAAAAATCACCTGATATTCCAATAAATTATGAAAATGATACAGAAAATGAAAACCAAAGAAAATCAAAACTCACTCTTAGCGGTAAAAGAGGAGAGATTCTACATTTGATAGAATATGGCTTGACTGATGAAGAAATATCTGAAAAATTAAGAGTGGGTAAAGGTGAGGTTAGTCTTATAAGAGGATTAAGCAAATAATGAAAATATAATAACCATCGTATTTGTTTTTTTGACTTAAAGGCAATAACATTTTGCATTTAAAATGTAGAAATGGCATACTTAAAAAATACCGCTATCAAATTTTTAATAATAATTCATACAAATGCCATAATAAATTTTGTTGAACAATAAAAGATGGAGATTAAAATGAAAAAACTACATGAGAAGAGTATTGTATTAGGAATTGGAATAGGAATGATTATTACTTCTATTGCAGGAATGATTTATTCTGCAGGAACTCAAAAGGAATTAAGCAAGGAAGAAATTATTAGCTTGGCTAAGACTTATGGTTTAATAGATCCTACTGGTTTCATAAAAAATATCGAATCTGATAACACGAAGGCAACTCCTGACAAAAACACTTCCAATAATACTGAAACGGCAAATAATACTGCATCAAATACTTCCTCAACTAACAAAGTGGCTGATGAAACTACTACAGATAAGCAACAAAAGCCTGAAAAACTCGATGCTGAGAGAAATATTAGTATTGCAGTACAAAGTGGCTTTGGTTCTAAAGAGGTGGCAAAGGCATTACTTGAAAATGGGGTTATTACTAGTGTAGCTGAATTTAATACTGCTTTAGATTCATATAATGCCTCTCAAAAAATTCGTACAGGAACTTATTTATTCAAAAAAAATGATGATTTGAACTATATTGTTAAAACCATTTGCAAGTTTAAGTAAGCTTTTACACTAAATTCGTATTTAAAAATTTAAATACGAAATCGTATTATATAGTATATTTCTTTGAGCCAAACTCATTTCTAATAACCTTAAATGCTATTGGAGTAAATATTAAAGCACAAACTATTTCAGCAGCTGGATAGCAAAACCAAACTCCCTTTAATCCAAAAAGTTTACCTAAAATAAATGCAGAAGGCAGGAGTACTATTATTTGTCTAAGCAGTGACATTATTAGTGATTTAAAGCCGTGACCTATTGATTGGAACATTGATGAAATAATTATACCAAATCCTGCTGGAATAAAGCATATACTAATAACTCTTAGTGCGTAAACACCTATTTCAGAATTTTGACCAAATATAGAAAGTAGACTGCTTGGGAATATTTGAAAAATTACTAGTCCTATAACTAAAATAATAGAAGCAACTGATAAAGATAAAAACAAAGTGCGATCAAAGCGCTTCTTTTTATTTGCGCCAAAATTATATCCCATTATTGGCATAGCACCTTGTGTTAACCCAAATACAGGCATGAATACGAAGGATTGCAGCTTGAAATAAATACCCAATACTGAAATAGCAGCTTCTGATAATGACATGAGTATGAAGTTTAAGCTTGTTGTTGTAAGCGATGCAACAGCATTCATAACGATTGTAGGGACACCTACTTTGTATATGTCAATCACATTTTGCTTTTTAACCTTGAAGCCACGTAAATTTGGTCGAACAGCGTGAGTTTTTACAGTGAGCATAATAATAACGTAAGTCATAGCTGTAAGCTGGCTAATTACTGTTGCGATTGCTGAGCCAGCTATACCTAGCTCTGGGAAAAAGAAATATCCAAAAATAAGCATTGGATTTAATATAATGTTTAAAATAGCTCCAATGAGCTGTGAAACCATAGGAATTGTCATGTTTCCTGTTGCTTGCAGAGTTTTTGTACAAAGAATCTCAATAAACATTCCAGCAGAGCAGGCAGTTACAATTGTAAGGAAGGTTGTCCCTAAGGATATAACATTAGGATTGTCCGAAAACATTGCAACAAAAGAACCTGAAAACAATAAACCAATTACAGCAAATATGGCAGCGTTTATTAATGCCAAAAATAAACCGGTTGATGCTGTGGCAGATGCTTCATCAATTTTTCCTTCACCTAGCTTTCTTGCAACTAGTGAGTTTGTTCCTATTCCCACACCAATAGCAAAAGCAAAAACCAAAATCTGCATAGGAAAGGCAATTGAGACAGCTTGAAAAGCGTCTAGACTTAACTTTGATACAAAATAGCTATCAACAATATTATATAGTGATTGAACAAACATTGACAGCATTGCTGGTGCTGACATGCTTGCCAATAACTTACCAATTGGCATTACACCCATCTTTTCAAAGCTTAAACTATCTTTTTTCATAGAACCTCCAATTGATGATAAATAACTTATAGGTAATTACTATGGTTTCGTGCCGGTTTGACCGCAAAAAACTTAGAACTTGCTGGTTTGTTGTTCAGTAACCAACTTGTTTTGTGAAACTTTAACTTTTCATTTTATATAATTTGAACACCTAAAATTTTAAACTGTGAACGTTGAAGTAATAATAATTACTGATTGCGTACAAATAAATATTTTATCAAATTACGAATATAAATGTCAAATTTATAATATATAATTTCTACCTGTATTTTACAAAGAAGTTCTGCTATTAAGACGTTAAATACATTATTAACTTAACTTTAGTTTATTGATATAGTTTGTACTATGAAAAATATATAATAAACAACGTTACTATTCACCAACTAATTCATGTAATTATTTCTAATCCAACTTTAGAATGAAAAGTCGTGCCTTGTTCAAGTTAACTAATGGCTTGTTGTTCAGCAAACCAACTTATTTTATGGAATTCTTTAACTTTTCATTTTATAAGTTCTACAATATAGATCTTAGTTTATGTAAGTATGTGCTGTATATTGTATTTCAAAGTCTGAATATTAACAAACAACTCCACCATCCAAAATCAAAATGTATTAGGGAGTTAGTTAATATTAGGTGTTTAGATAGTATTAAAAAGGGCTATGTTTAACAAAAATAATTTGTAAGTGAATAGTATATTTTTTTTGAATTATATGGTATATATAATGTAGAAATACAATTAGTTCTGATTATACTGAAGCTGACTAGCATTGAGATTTACAGCAGGGCACAAATGGCAATTTTATAGGCATAGCATATGTTGGTATTAATAATATTAAACTATTTATTAATTTGAGTACTAATGAATTTTAATAAAGCAAAGTAACTAAATTACATAATATATTGGAGGCAATAATGGAGTATCAAAAACTTGATAGGAGAATTTTAACTTCTTGGAGAATTGTAAGATTAATTAGTATTTTAATTGTTGGAGCTATTTTAATTGCTGCACTGATTATAGCGTCTAGAGTGTCTATCCTTGAGACATATATAATGTATGGATATATTGGTGCTGGAGTAATATTAAGCTATATGGTATTAGCCCTTTTATTATACCCCGCAATTGAATACAGACAATGGGGGTACATTATTTCAGATGATAGAATAGAAATCAGACATGGTATTTTTTTAATTAAAATTACTGTTATCCCAATTGTAAGAGTACAGCATATAACAATATCCCAGGGACCTATAAACCGCAAGCTTGGCATTTCAACAATAAATGTACATACTGCAAGCGGAGTCTTTGGTATTGAGGGTATTTCAAGTGAGGATGCAAGCACTATGGCTGAAATGCTCAAATCAAAGTTGTATAACAGACTTGATAATAACGAGAAATAGCTTATGATAAGATAATAAATTTAATATTGCCATAGAGATTGGGGACAAGATGAGAAAATGGGTACTTTATACAATTCAAGCTATTTTAGCAATAATTGCAGCAGTGATATTCTTTTTGAATATGAAGCTTAATATAAGTTCAGTTTTTATTGCGGCAGTTTTAGCTTATGTTTTATTTATAATTAAATGTAGAGTAGCTGATATTGTGTTTTTTTAACCTATGTATCTCTACTATTGTATTTGATATTGACATTTGAAATTAAAACATTTTTTTAATCATAGGAGGACAAATTGGAATTTAAGCATAGACGAGGACATTTTTTAATTATATTTGAAAAAATATCAGAAATCCCACTACTTTTAATAAGTATTATTTTTAGTGCTTTTCTATTAGATAAATTTGATACGCAGGCATTGATACCTGTAGTTTTTATTTTACTTAGCCCTATTTTGAAGCTGGTTAATTATTTCTCTACATATTACACTTTAACGGACGAACATCTAATTGTAGAATCCGGTGTATTCAATAAGAAGAGAACTGAGCTTCCCTTTGCTACTATTACTACTGTAGACCTTTCTCAAAATATTTTGTATCAGATATTTGGTGTTTATAAAATTAAAGTGGATAATGCAAGCCAAACAAATGAGCTTGCAAATCAATCAAAGATTAATTTGACTTTAAATACAGAAGAAGCCATTGAATTTAAAAAGATTATTACTGGTAATAATACTGAGACAGCGAATGATCAAAATGAGCTAGGGGCAATTAAAGGGGAAATAAGAGATTTTATAAAACTAGGGCTATTACAGTCCAAGGCGGCCTATGTTATGAGTATAATTGCTATTATCGGTTCACTTACAAGTTTCATTATTCCATTTATAAAAGGCAAGGTTGAGGATGCATTAATAGTAGCTATGTTGATTGCATTAATAATTATCATATATTTGATAGCAGTAGTAATGTCAATAGCAAAAGCAGTTATAAAATATTATGCTTTCAGCGTTTGGGCAGATGAGGATACACTAAAAGTGCAGTATGGACTTTTGAATAAAAAAAGCTTTTCACTGCAGAAAAGTAAAATAAATGGTATTATTCTGAAACAAAGTTTTCTTATGAGAGTTTTTAAGCTTTATTCAGCAGAGGTAATAGTAATAGGATATGGTGACAAGTCAGAAGAAGGTGGAACTGAACAGGCTATTATTTTTCCTATTGCCAAAAAAGAAAAAATAAAAGAAATTGTTAACATAGTATTACCTGAATATTCATTAGATTATGACCTTTGTAAACCAGAGAGAAAGGCAATAAGATACTTTTTCTTCAATCCTTTATTTATATTTGCTGCAATTTGTGTAATAAGTGCAGTTACTACAGCAATACTTATTACTAATTATATTGTAATGGCATTGGCTCTAGTCTTTTTAGCTTTTTCTGTTGCTCATGCTATACAAAAGTATATCAATGCTGGAATAAGCGTAGGAGAGAGCAATGTTGTACTTTCCGCAGGAGCCTTCAGCAAGAGGGTAGCTATTGTAAAGACAAAGAGTATAGAGAGCATTACCGCTTCAGGCAGCATATTTAAGAGAAGAAAGGGCTTTGTATCAATTAGGCTTGGGTTTGTTGCACCTTTGCGAGTATCAAACATATCTTCGCTAAATTTACCTGCAGAGCAATTTGATTTGCTGGAAGGGGTTTTGAAGTATTAAATTACTAAACTTTCCAATGCAATAGAAACCTTTTTGTGTTACTATTCAGCCACTTCAAATTCACAAAGACTATGAGTGTTCATGCTTATCAATGGTTTGTTGCCAAAAAAACTCGAAAGCATGGTTGGTGCTTACATGGTGCACTTTCGAGTCTCAAAAAACGCAAGCGTTTTTTGCCGATATGGGTGGTATTTACTTAAATGATGTACTTATGAGTTCATCAATGCTTTAGCAGCCTCCACATTCACCATCCATGGTTCATAGTGTGCTAAAACCGACATCGTGTCGGTTTTCCAGCAAAAAAACTTCGTCTCGTCAACTAATTCATGCAATTATTTTTTAACGCAACTGTCCATTGATAAGTATGAACACCTACATTATATAGTCAAAGGCTAAATAGTAAACTCTAGGCAGTGAATTTTAAATTTTTTATAATTTGGTATTGATTTGTGATTGTTTGTGTGTTATTATATTCAAGCAGCAGGAAATTAACACGCCGAAGTGGTGAAATTGGCAGACGCACTGGACTCAAAATCCAGCGGGGTTAAACCCGTGCCGGTTCAAGTCCGGCCTTCGGCACCAAACTTCTTAAGAACCTTGTAACTACTTGAGTTACAGGGTTTTTTACTTTGTGCGCCCAGCATGGGCGTAATCTAACGGGTGAAAGTCCCGAGTGCGGGTTAATAGTGCCAAGCACATAGCCAAGAGCAAGGGTGTCCATCGTGAGGTGGAATCTGAAGGAAGCTGGAGGCAAACTTCTGGTCTGACGAACAGAAA
>JAEZIB010000068.1 GCA_023416275.1 Bacillota bacterium
AACACTCCAGTTTACACATCTGTAACACAGACATACAATGTTGCAGACAATTCCGGAAATGTACTTGCTTCAGGTTCAACTTGGACAGTTAAATAAGTAAAAAATATTTAGAAGCAAATAGACAATACGAAAAAGTAATAAAAGACAGCAAAGCAGGCGTGTTTATCACGACCTGCTTTGTTGCAGTTCTGTTACAAATTCTTTACACTTAAAAAGGGCTTGTTGACTGACAAAAATACGGGTGATATAATAACTTATGAATCAAGATAGGTAAATTTAGCCAAAGTAGCGCCAGATATACTGAATCTTGAAAAATTGGTTTTATGAGTTGGGCTATATACGTGGGATGAGGCGTAGCCTACTCTAGTTTTACATAGCCCACCCGATACAAAATACACAAGGAGGATTTGAGAACATGAGAAATCTCAGAAAGTTAACCGCAGCTCTTTTAGCAGTGGCATTAGTGCTTACTTCTATGACTGCTGTATTCGCAGCTGACGAAGCTACATTAGCAAACGCGGACAAAGCTGTAACATTGAAAGATCTTGGTCTCTATTCAGGTCAAGATGCAAATGATCCTAAAGTAGGACTAGAAAATGCATTGACTACACAGGATTCATTAATATTTTTAGCAAAGTTATTCGGATACTATGAAACTGCTAGTGCTTTAGCAGATGACAAGGTAGCAGAAGACTTAGCTAAATTTGATGATGCTGCAAGTATTTCAGATTATGCAAAGAAAGTAGTTGCATATTCAGCAGCAAATGGTATTTTAAGTGGTTCACAAGATGGTGATAAATTCTTTGTGGGCGCTAAAGATACTGTAACAGCTGCAAGATTTGCAACATTTATGCTCAAACAAATGGGTTACACTGTTGCAGATTATAAGGCTTCAGTTGCTAAGCTTGCAGAAACTAAAGGAAGCAAGGTTGAAGCAACTATTACTGGTGACTTAACTAGAGATGCTGCAGTAGGTATTATGTATGGAGTTCTTACTGCTGAAAAAGCTAGTGGTAAAACAGTTATCGTTGATATCGTTGGTGACAATGCTGATTTAAAAGCTAAAGCTGAAAAGTTAGGCTTGATAGTAGCACCAGTTACTGAAGATTTAGCTGTTGTATCAATTAAAGCTCTAAATAATAAGCAGTTAGAAGTTGTATTCAACCAGGAAATGGATGAAGATTCAGCTGAAGATCCTGATTCATACACAATCAAAGATAAGGGTGAAACTGAAAAAACTCTTACTGATGACAGCTGTGTATTAGGAGATGACAAGAAAACTGTTACTATAACTTTTGACAGTGATGTAGAAGATTGCTTGACAAATGCAAGTAAAGCAAAAGTAACAGTTAAAAAAGACATTAAAGCAGCTAATGAAAAAACATTAGGTGCAGATAAAGAAGTAGAAGTAGAAGTACAAGATGGCTTATTACCTACAGTTAAAGAGGTTAAGCATACTGGTGAGAAGAATATAAAAATTACTTTATCAGAGCCAGTTTACGAAAAAGACATGCCAGATGATAATGTTACTTTGTCAAATTCAAATTTTTCAGTTAAGAGTGGAACATATACATATTATGTTCAGAAGGCTGAATTAAACCTAGATGTTATAACTTTAGAAGTTGGAACTAAGTTAATAGAGGGACCAGTTACTGTTACAATAAATGATGCTGGTCTAGGTACTGATGTTAACGCAATTCAAGATTATGCTGGTTATAAAGTATTTAAAGGCGAACATAAATTTGATTATGTAAAGGATACTTCAGTAGCAGTTGTTACTGTAAAAGAAGCTAAGCCATACTCAGTTAAATTAGCATTCTCTAAGCCAGTAAAAGCTGCAGCTCTTCGTTTGTTCCATTCAACAAAGAATGCTGCAAACTACGAGTCTGAAGCAACTACTAACAGCAAATATGTTGATGAAATTGAGTTTGTATATGGTACTAAAAATCCAGTACCAGCTGGAAATATTAATTTCTATTTAGTTAATAGTGAAACTGATTCCAACAAATTGATTGATGGTTATGGAATTAAGGTTCCAGACCAAACACTTACAGCTACTGTAGTTGTAGACGTAGTTGGTCCTACAGTTTCATCAAAAAATGTTGACAAGAATTTATCAGTTAAATTGACATTCAATGAAGAGTTGAAAGCAGAAGCTGCTATTAAATCATCAAACTATACATTCAAATCAGTAAAAGATGGTAAAACAGTTTACTTTACAGTTAAATATCCTGTAGATGACAACAAGAAAGTTGTCAGATTGGATGTACCAGGAAAATTGGATGACAATACTGAATATGAAGTAGTTGTTAAGAAGACAATGGAAGATGCAGTAGGAAATAAAATGGAAAATGATTATGTAACAACATTTACTACTGGTGATAATACAGCACCAGAAATCAAAGTAGCTGATTGTTATGTAGTTCAGGCTGATGGAAAGATTTATCTAAAATTCAGCGAGCCAATGGCAGAAGCTCAGATGCTTGACAAGGCAAACTATATGGTTCAGCCAAAGAATGCTGCTGCATGGCGTGATTTGGATGATGATGACAAGATTTCTAAGGTATCAGATAAGATTGTCCTCATCGATTTAGACGAAGAAGTTGTAAATCCTGATGTTAAAATTGCTCCAATTATGGACTTAGCAAACAAGAGATTGTTTGGAAAAGTTGATTCTGTTACATTGGTAGATATCGGTGTAGAAGCAGTAAACTTTAAGGCTGCAGAATTGATTGAAGCAAATAAGATAAAACTAGTATTTAACACAAAGTTAGACACATTTGCAAATTCTGATATTACAATAGGTTTAGCTGGTGCAGTTACTACTACTTCTGGTGCTGTTAGAATAGCTTCAGTAGAATCACAAACTGTTAATGATGATGGAAATACAGAAATAGTATTTGTTCTTGATGAGGAGATCAATACTGATGCTACATTTACAGATGATCTTAAGGTTAAAGTACCAGTAACATTAAAATCAAAAGATAAAGATACAAAATCTAAATCAACTTCTGGTACTCTATTAACTACTGGACTATCAATAGATGTTGCAGACAAAACTGCTCCTAAGATAGCTAAGTATAAGTTCGATGGTGACGATGATGAAACTCCTGATGTTGTTATCTACGGATATAAAGATAAAAATGGAGTTGCAATTGATCCAGAGGATAACTATAATAAGTTAGATAAGGATTCTACTGCTATAGTATCACTTATATTTACTGAAGCTATGGATATTACTTCAATGTCAAAACTTTCATTTACAGTTGACGGATATACTGTAAAAGAAATAAGATGGGTTGATGTAAATAATAACGATGTTCAAGATGATAACGAATTTGTTTTGCTTATCACTGCTAAAGAAGACAATACCCCAGCTAGAACATCTGTAACTCAAGTTTACAATATTTCTGATTTAGAGGGTAATGTACTTGCTTCAGGTTCAACATGGACAATAAGAGATATAGCTGAATATTAAAATAAATATATTTCTCTTATAAGCAAATGAGAAAGGCTGAGACTTTTGTCTCAGTCTTTTTCTATATATAATTAATAAAAAGTATGGTATTATTAAAACAAATGATAAAAACTTACGTATATAATTAGAGGAGGGTTCAATAATGTACATAAGAAAAATAGCAGCAATAGTAGTTTCAGTTGGGATTATATTATCAAGTACAACTGCAATATTTTCTCAGGATACTTCTGATTTACAACTGACAGCAGATAAGCTTAATAAGATAGGTGTTATTGCAGGAGACGGAAAAGGGAATTATAATCTTAGCGGTAGTTTGAAAAGAACTGAAGCATCAACCTTTATAACCAAACTGATGGGTAAGGATACGTATGTTAATGAAAATAAAGATAGTTTGGCAAAGACTGTGTTTAGTGATGTTAAGAAAACAGACTGGTTTGCACCATATGTAGGTTTCTGCTACATAAATGATATTATTGATGGATATGACGGAAAGTTTGGAACTAAGGATAACCTCACAGAACAGGCGTTTCTTGTAATGATTCTGAAGTTATTGAAATACACAGGAGCAGAGGATATTAAATGGAATGACAATGTGTTTAAGACAGCATACGATGTGGGGCTGGTAACAGATCAATCATATTTAACTAAAAAGAGGGATGATGGCTCAGTTTATACTAGAGGACAGGCAGCTACCGTAATGTATAGGGCATTAAATATAAAATTAAAAGAACAGAAAATAACACTTTTACAATCATTAATTGATAGCGGAGCAATTAAAAGAGATGTTGCTCTAGCATCAGGTATACTTGTAGATACAGTTGAGACAAAGATTCAAGAAATCTCACCAGTAAATGGTAGAAAAATAATAGTTAAGTTTAATGAAACAATTAATTCTATTGATGCAAATAATATTAGAATTTATGAGGAAAATAATGTAAATAATAACTTGGCAGTATCAATTGCAGCTCATTCAGGTACACAGCTTGAAATAGAAACTAATACTCAATTACCAAATAAAGTATATAAGGTGGAAATCGTAAACGTTGAAGACCTTGAAGGAAATGTTTCAGGTACATTAACAGGAACCTTTAACGGATATACTGTAGTTGCCGTTGAATCTGATTTATTTAAAATAAGTAAGATTGAGCAAATAGGAAATAATGAAATTTATACATATTTTACGCAACCAATAAACGAAAATGTAGATTTTGCTCCTTATTACGAGATATATCAAAATGGAGAGCTATATGCAGATGGTGATATTCTTACTATAAGTTTTGCTGGAGAGAAAAATGTTGCATCAATTATATTAAATGGCAAAAGTTTCTTAGCGAATACCGAATATACACTTAAGATATCAGGACAACTGGTAGGCGCATATGGAACATATTTAGGAGATGGAGATGGAGACAACTTCTCATTCATTGGAAAAGATTTGTTGGCTTCTTCGCTTATATTAGAAAAAATAACGGCAATCACTGGAAAAAGTATTCAACTTGATTTTAATAGGCAAATACATCCTTTAAGAGCTGAGCAGGTATATAGCTATAGTGTCACAAACAGCAAGAAAAATCCAATAGAGGTTGAAAAGGCAGAGGTAATAAGTGATCGGGTTTCAAACGGTAAAAGTGTTGTATTGACTTTAAAAACAGCTTTTGACGTGAAAGAGACTTATAACATTATGATAAATTGTATTCAGGACTCAACTAAGCAGTTTTCAATTGAAGAAAAGCCATATACTTTTAGTGGATATTACACAATGCCAGAAAAACTTGCTATTAAGTCGGTAAAAGTAATTGACTCTGGAACAGTAAGTGTAACCTTTAATAAAGCTATAGATTATAACACAGGATCAAGTGTTTTTAACTACCAGATTCGTAATTTGGGAGATAAAATAGCAGCAACTCCAGGAAAAGTCAAATTTACAAGCGCAGATCAAACTAGTGTTCAATTATTCTTAAAAAGGGATGACTATTTTGTAAATAATACACCTTTTGAAATCGAGGTGCTTGGCAGTATGAAGGATTACTCAGGAGCTAATCTTGTTAATACAATTAGCCAGTCAGTATTCGTTGATAAGGCTATTGACACTGAATTAAAAATTATTGATGCAAAAATAGTTGGAAAGGATACTGTAAAGGTTGCCTTCAACAAGGAAATTTCAAATGAGTTAGCTAATCTTAAGCCTCAAAATTACAGCATAGAGTATTATGAGCAAGGAAAGCTTTATAAAAAGGTACCTATAGCTATTACATATTTTGATGATATGACTTTAGTTTTCCGATTTGATAATATGGTTCCAAGTAATGAATATGTGTTTTCTTTTGGTGTGATTATGGATTATGCAGGTAACATAATATCAGGTAGTGATAAGGATAAAGTGGAAATAACAAAAGGGAAATAATAATCAATTGTATTTTTTTAGTGTATTAATGGATTTAGTCTAGACTATGTAACAGGACGTATAAAATAAAACAGGAGAAGCATCAGTGCTTACAAAATGAAGCTTCTTCTGGCAAAAATATTAGAAAGCTAAATAAGTATAATAGCTCAAATATTGCAGTTGAATATACTTGCTAATAGCCTAGTAATATAAGGTGTGGTAGCAATATCAAATGAAAAGTTTAGTAATTTCATAAAATAAATTAGTTTAATAAAAAATAAGCAATTGCTAAACTTAAGGATGGCTTGACTTTCCATTTGAAAGTTGGAATTGGAATAATTATAGAAATTAGTTATGAGATGAATCATTACTAATTTTAGCAATTATTTTTGCAACAAACTATTGATAATTCTACCGCACCAATAGACTTCTATGTGCGAAGTTTGAGTTAATAAAAAAGATAATGTCAAAGGAGGAATGTAAGGTATATGCAAAAAAAGAGGCTAGCAGGACTGCTATTAGTATTTTCTGTAGTTGCAAATTTATTTAGTCCAGTATTTGCAGAGACGCAGGAAGTAAAAGTAGAGCCTATTGTTCTATCACTTGAAATGGCTCAACAGAAAGCAGTTCAAAATGAAAACAGTATTATTAAGACTAATAGAACAATTAAAAATCTTATAGAAAACAATGATTATACTTATGAAGAAGGTTTATTTGTTATTTCAGATGCTGCTAAAAGTATTGATGATTTGTATAATAAATTGAAAAATGGAAGCTCAATAAATAGCCAGGAATATGCAAAGCTATGTCTTCTATATACAATGTATGGAGATACAGTGTATTTTAATGGGAAAGAGGATTTAACAAAATACATGAATCCTGATAGATTTGCTAAATATTCTTTGTGGGCAAATGTAATGAAGCTTAGCCTTAGCAATCAAATAACAGAGGCTACTATTAGATATCAGACTAGAGTATTGTATGATAACATACTATCTATAAAAGGTCAGTTAGAAAATTTTAAAAGGTCAGTTGAGCTGCAGGAAAAAATATATAATCAGCAAAAAAGCAGGTATGATGTAGGAGAATTGTCTAAAGTCACGATAGATACTGCGGATAAACAGCTACAAATAAAAAGATTAGAAGTAAATAAACTAACTCGGACTATTGATAATCTAGAAATGGATTTAAAGAAGTTGACAGGGCTACCAATTGACAGCCAATTGGTGTTAAGCGACTATAGCAAGAACAATATAGAGAAGTTTGAGGATTACGATACATATTTAAATAAAGCATTAATAAATAGAAATGAAATACTATTAGCTAAGATAGATTATGGAGTAGGCAAGAATAATTTATTTACAGCAAATGAAGCCTTTTCTAATAATCCCTGGAATGTAAATACAAAGCTAAATAAAAGCTTGGCTGAACAGAAAATCAACGAGGCACTGCTTTCTATAAGCACTGGTAATGAAGCAGTTTTGCAAAGCATTAATACTGCATATATTGACGTTAAGTATAAAAAAGAAGAAATGGATATCTGTAAAGCGAAATTAAATTATGAGAATGAGCAATATCGGATAACATCAGAGAAGTATAAAAAGCAACTGATAAGTGAGACCGAACTGAAAAATACAGAAATAGTTAAGTTGTCTGCTTTAACAGCTTATAACGATGCAGTCAGAGCTTACAATTTATCTGTAACAAGCCTACAGCAAGCATCTGGGCTGGGAATAGCTTCAATGGCTGAATAGTTTAGTGAATATAAGTTATATTGGTAAAGAGGCTGAATTTCAAATAATAAAGCCTCCCAAAGTAAAATTATTGGTCAAAATTAATTGCTGGAGCTTTTATTGGAGACGTAAAAGGAGTATATAGCTTGGAAATAGAAGGCTTCAGGCAATTGGATTTATGAGAGGAAGGGTTATTATATGAGAAAGAAACTTAAAATGAGATTGTCAATGTTATTGGCTATTTTAATGATATTTCAATATTCATCTGTTTCTGCAGCAGAAACAAAAGCTGTTAATGAATATGATTTGCAGACTGCAATAGACACAGCTATTACAAATAGTACCAGTTTAAAGCTTTATGATGAGAAAATAAAAAATGCAACTGATATTTATCATCGCTACAATGAGCTGGCCGTTTCATCTTCAAACGCTGCAAAGTTAACTATACAAGAATTGATGTACACTAACGATCAGTATTTTATAGAGAAAGAGAAAATCGAACGCCTTTATCCAGAACAGAAAAAAAATGATTTAAATAATTTGAAATACCAAAAGCAAAATAAAGTTATAGATATAAAGCTAAATGTGACTGAGAGCTATTTTACATTACTATCAATTGAGAAGCAAATTGCCTATCAAAAAGCATTAATAAGCAGACTAGAGGCAGATTTAAAGGTTAAGAAGAATGATGTAAAGCTAGGAAGAAGTGTAGAAAGTGCTGTTACTGAGATTGAGTTAGACATAAAGAAAGCGAATAATGCGCTAGTTCAGCTAAATAGGGAAGAAGAGAAATCAAAAATGTCTCTTAATTCTTTATTAGGAAGGCAAATTACTGATGAGATACAAATTAAGGATATGGATGTACCTGAAATAGAGTATGATAATATTGATATTAAGGCTATAATTGAAGACAGACAGAAAAATAACAATAAAATTAAGGACATAAAATTTCAGATTGAACAAGCCAAACTTGAAACGGAAATTATAGAAGAAAATACAAACAGAGAGGATCCTGTTGAACTGGATTCTTTAGAAGATGTAAAGTTAAATCAAGAATATGCTCTAAAGGATGAACTGATAAATATAGAAAAGGATATCTACCAGCGAAACAATACTATTTTAAATTTGAAAGATGAAATAGAGATTAAGAGTTTAAACAAGGAAATATGTGAAAAAAATCTTGAGATAGCACAGGAAAAATTAAGGCTAGGATTAATGAGTAAATCAGCCTTAAATGCAGTAATTGATGCAGCAGAGCAAGCGAATATTGATTATTTGAAGTCAAAATTAAATTATTATCTAGAAGTACAGAAATTTAATGCTTATATAGAAAAGCAGTAGAAAAAATATAGCGAGGCAGGAAAATGTCCCCCACTTCTATAAGTGCGGGTACTGCTTTAGATTTCAAGCGCTAAGGATATCTTCCTCCTCGCTTACACGCCACTGATGTAATGAAATTTTTCTTCAATCGAATAATTTCATTTTGAATCTAGGCGTTATAATAAAATATACAGCTAAAATTATATATGCTGATATTATATAGGGTATTGGAAACAAGTGTATTTTAAAAGACAAGCAGTTATAGATGTTTGTAAATGATTGCAATCAATGCAGTAAGAATTATTTGTAGATATAGTGTCTATCTAAATAATATTCACAGATACATAATAAAGGGGCTTTTTGTTTTATAAATAAACAAAAGCCCCTTTGCTATATGCTTCTAAAAAAACCTGCAAATATTGATTAATACTTTGAGCACTGCTATACAGTGTGCCACGTAAGCGATGATTTGAAATATATTATTTATATTTTAAATGCGAAATATAATTACAGCTTATCATTAATAATGAGCTTATTTCTTTTTATTCCGAGGGAACTGTTGCTGTACAGGCTCAGCTGCGACTGCATTAGTGTATAATCTGTTACATGCGATTCCTGTACCTAGTAGAATCCAGAATATTGGACTGACATTTATATTGCTATCATTAGCTATCCCAGTTACAAGAAAGCCAATTACGGACAGTACACAAGCAACACCAGCCATATAATAAAAGCTGCCAGAATCTTTCGGCTTAAAATATAGTTTGAAGGAACGTACAATGTACCAAATGATAAAAACTAAAAATGCTATTAATGATACAACTCCTGTGTTAATAGCCATCTGCAAATACATATTGTGAGGCTTATCTACAAAGGTATTAGGGACCTTAAAGGTTATAAGTTTACCACTAAAATCATTTTGTGGGAAATAAAGTGCATAAGTGTCGGGTCCATGTCCAAGTAAAATAGTATCTTTTAAAAGCGGTATAGATCTAGACCAGATGTACCCTCTAGTTGAACCCAATTTTTCATAACCTTTAAAGCCGAAAGATTCTGCAGTCTCAATATCAACCGGCTTTCCGGCATTATTTAAGAACTTGAAAGAGCCAGTATTATCTATAGTAACATGGTAATAAGTGTTTGGAGCAGAAATTTTAATGATAGAACCATTAATGTTAATAATTAAACCTATATATTTTGTACGATTAAAAGTAAAAATATTTTTATCCTCTGCGCTTGTTCTAAAATCCACATCTTTACCGCTCTCATCCAAAAAGCTAAGTGTGCTATCTTGATTATCAAATACTACATCCAAAGGGGTACCATTCATATATATAGTCATCTTATTTTTATTAAGAGTCATATCAGTGATGGATTTATATTTTCCCTTTTTTAAACCAGGCTCGACAATCTTTTTAGGTAGAAAATTATTTAATTCATTTGTAATTAAACCAGAATAACTATAGTTTAAGAAAACAAGTACGCCTGTAAAGCAAATGACTAGAACTAGAACGGTTTTCCAGTAATTTAATATCCTCTTTCTTAATAAAACAGCTAGAAAAAGCATAGAAACAAAAATGGCAATATAGCCAGTGCTGGAGCGGCTGAATATAAGGGTTATTAATACAAGGGCAGATAAAATACCAGAAAATGTTTTTATATATTTATTCTTTGATAATAAAAGAATAACGACACATATCGGTAGTACTATAGAACAAAAGCTGCCAACATAGTTTGGATTAAAAAGTGTAAGGTAGACATATTTTGTCGGGAACTTAAAATCCAAAGAGGTGATTAAATGTTCATTTTTACTTGGGAGCATAGCATGCTTCATAAAGTTTGTTTGTAGGAAATCAAATCCAAAGAACTGAGAAATTCCTAAGATACATAAAAGTAAAGTACATATACCAAGAGCTACAAACAAAAGTTTGATATCTTTTTCATACGTTATAAAGTGGGCTGCTATGATACAGACTATTACATAACAAGATATAACCCAAAAACCTTCAAATCTGTCAATGAAGCCATTGAAAGCAATATCATGATAATCAGAGAAGGAAGTAGAAAGGAATGAGAATAAATAATAAATAAGCAATGGTATAAAGCAATAATTTATTTTGAATTTAAAATTTTTAGTATATAGATAGAATAAAACAAAAAAAATGGATAAAACCGTGAAAATCTTAACCCATAATGCTTTATAATAGCAGAAAAAATCACTAACAGGTTTTGCGGGATAAAAATTACTTACTATACCTTCTATAGGTATTAGTTTCATAAATACTATCATAGGAATGATAAGTAGGATTAAGGCTAATGGAATTAATTTAATAAAACTATCACTTGAAACTGTTTTTTTATAATTACTCAATTTTGTATCAGCCACCTTTCAATATTTTTACTTAGTAAGTTTAACATACATTAATAAGTAAATAAATATTAACAATATATGAAAGTGGTAAGTTTAAGTACGTATTAGTTAAATATTGGAATACATTGACAAAAATATAAGCCTTAGAGTATAATTTACGTGTTCATTAATTAAACACATGAGAGCGAAAAAATGGATAAAGAATACATTGTTCTGAATGAAATAGGTAAAAATCCAGAAGTTACTCAAAGAGAGCTATCAAAGATGATACGCTGTTCTGTGGGAACCATAAATATTCTTTTAAACAAAATGGTAAATGAAGGGCTCATTAAGATAAAACGCATGCCAATGAATAGAATAATTTATATGCTTACTCCAATGGGGATTGTAGAAAAGCTGCAAAAGACAAGCAGCTATATAAAAACTAACTACAATTATATGGTTGAAACTCAAGAAAAACTTCGGACAGAACTAGAAAAATTAGTGGCTCATAATGGAGAAATATATGTAATAGTGGAAGAGGATGAAATAAGTGAGCTTGTTAGATTATCTATAAAGGATAATAATAATATAAAGTTTATTACAGATAAAGATAATTGTGATAACTCAAAACCAGTTGTGGTTTTGAGTATTAATAATTATAATAAATTTAAAGAAAAATACGAAAATATAATAAATGTACTCGAATTGATATGATTATTATCTAATAGAGTTTCAATGGTAGGTCTTAATTAGATATCTACAATATATATTTTAAGTATATAATTATTTCGGTTAAATAAGAAAGGTGATTAAAAATGTATTTAATTATTAAGAGAGTTGTGGATTTTTTTATTGCCTTAATAGGATTTATAATTCTTTCTCCCTTATTTATATTTTTGATTATTGCTATAAAGGTTGATTCTAGAGGACCAGTTCTTTTTAAACAGAAGCGCGTTGGTATTAATGTGACGTATTTCAATATACTAAAGTTTCGTACAATGAGAATAGATACACCTAATGATACCCCTACGCACCTTCTTGGAAATCCGGAACAATATATAACGAAGGTTGGTAGCTTTCTTCGAAAGACAAGTCTTGATGAACTGCCACAGATTGTAAACATACTTTTTGGAGAAATGTCCATTATAGGCCCGCGTCCAGCTCTTTGGAATCAGTATGACTTGATAGCAGAAAGAGATAAATATGGAGCTAATGATGTTAAGCCAGGACTGACAGGATGGGCTCAAATTAATGGAAGAGATGAACTTCCCATTGAAGTTAAGGCAAAGCTGGACGGTGAATATGTTAGGAAACTCGGACCTTGGATGGATATTAAGTGTTTCTGTGGTACAATAGTTAGTGTTGTCAAGGGAGCTGGTGTTGTTGAAGGGGGAACAGGCTCATTACAAAAGGATAAAAATGTAGATACAGAAGAGACAAAGCAGGAAGAGAGATTATAGAGGGATAAAACAGTTGGAGGTATTTGATGTACAACAAAATAGAGCTATATATAAACACAATTAAGTATCTCAAACCTTCACAAATGTATTATCGAGTGATTAATAGAGTTAAGAGAAAACTTAATAAATGGAAACAGCCAATATCAAATACACCTATTGAAATAAAACTACAGACAGATAGTAATTTTTTTTTGGTTCCAGAATTAGATTTTGACCAAGATTATTTAGCAAGATTTAATATTGAAGAAATTTTAGATAATCAGTTTAAATTTATAAATATAAAAAATAAGGTTGATTTATCAAATGCCTGGAATAACGCAGATTTGCAGCAGCTATGGAGATACAATTTACACTATTTTGAATATGTATATAAGTTGGCTTATGAATATAACAAGGGAAGCAACTCAACGCTTTATTATAATGAATACAAGCGTTTAATAGAAAACTGGATAGACAATAATCCCGTTGGTTATGGAGATGGATGGCATCCCTATACTATTTCGTTAAGGATTTCCAATTGGATATCTGTTTATCAAGTGTTTCAAGATGAAATAAAAATAGATTTAGATTTTGAGAAAAAAATTAATGAATCAATTCAATTACAATATAGCTATTTAAAAAGAAATCCTGAAAAAGATGTTTTGGGCAACCACTACTTTGAGAACATAAAAGCACTTATTATTGGAAGTATCTTTTTTAACGATTTAGAAATAAAGGACAAGTTAAAAAAGGAGCTCCTTAAACAGCTGGATGAACAAATTTTAGAAGATGGGATGCATTTTGAGTTAAGCCCAATGTATCATAAAATAATTTTAGAAGATTTGATTAAAATAGCTTACTGGCTAAGAAATGATTCGATTTTTAGAAGGTTAATCAGTTATATTCAAAAAATGATAGATGTAACGTATAGCTTTGAAGAGGATTTTGGTAAAACACCAGCTTTTAATGATAGTGCAGATGGAATAAGTAAGAATTATAAAAGCCTTTTAGCGGCTTGCGTTAAGTATTTTGATTTGAAGCCTCAGTTTAAAAGCAATTTAGATCATAGCGGTTTTTATATTATAAACAATAATAAAGTTAAGCTTATATTTGATACAGGTGATATATGTCCAGCATATTTACCAGCTCATGGACACTGTGATGCACTAAGCTTTGAGCTATCAGTAAATAATCTGCCTGTGATTGTAAATTCAGGTACGTATAAATACGAAAGTGGAGAATGGAGAGACTATTTTAGAAGTACAGAAGCGCACAATACAGTTATGCTTTCCAACAAGGAACAATCACAATTTTGGGGTAGCTTTAGAGTGGCTAAACGCATTAAGAAAGTGAGCAGAAAACAATTTTTATACAAAGGTATTCAGTTTTATGCAGGGAAATACACTTCTTATCATGGAGCAATACACAAAAGGTTTATAGGGAATATCAGTGACAATATAATTATAGTATTAGATTCTGTTGAAATGGTATTAAATTCTAGTGCAAAAAGTTATATACACTTTATACCACAAGCGTGTATAGAAAATATTCAAAAAACTGAAGGCAAAGAAAAGTCAGCACATGTTACTTTTTGCAAAGAAAATTTTAAATTAACAGCAATTGGTACAAGTCAAATAGACATTAAACAGGGCTGGCATTCAAAGCAGTTTAATGTAAAGGAAGAAAATAAGGTATTAGAACTAATAAAGAGTAAAAGAAATAATAAGTTTTTTGGATATATAATAGCTTTAAATACCAGTAATTGTGAAGTGATTGAGGCAGAAAATGAATTAAAAGTAGTAAGTGATAAACAAGTAGTTATAAACTATGATGAATTGGGAGCAATGCTATGAAAATAGTTGTGATATGCCATTATTTCCCACCCGAAATAGGGGCACCTTCAGCAAGAATTTATGAAATGGCAAGACATTGGGTTGAGCTGGGCAATGAAGTACATGTTGTGACATGTTTTCCTAATCATCCAACGGGAATTATACCTAATGAATATAAAGGTAAGAAATATATGCATGAAATGCTAAATGGTATTAATGTACATAGAAATTATGTATATGCAACTCCAAATAAAGGATTTATAAAAAAAACTTTAGGACATATATCCTTTATGTTTTCATCAGTAATATTTTCTATGAAGAAGATAAAAAAGCCTGAGGTAATTATAACAAGTTCCCCTACGTTTTTTTCTATTTTATCTGGTTATTGGTACAGTTTGAGGAGTAAAGCACCTTTCATTCTTGAAATAAGAGATTTATGGCCAGCTGCAATGATTGAGCTAGGGGTTATGAAAAAAGGATTTATAACAGATATTTTAGAAAAAATGGAGCTGTTTTTTTATAGAAAAAGCAAGAGGCTTATAATGGTAACTAAAGCATTTAAAGATAATGTTGTTAGCAGGGGAATTGATGGTAACAAAGTCTATGTTATTACAAATGGTGTAAATCAAGATATGTTTTATCCGAAAAAAAGAAATGAATTTATTATTAAAAGCTATGACCTAAAAAATAAGTTCATTGTATCTTATATGGGGGCGCATGGGATTTCACAAAATCTCACCACAATATTAAAAGCAGCAGAAGCACTAAAAGGATATGACGATATTCAGTTCTTATTTATAGGTGAAGGAGCTGAAAAGGACCAATTAAAAGAAACTGCCAGAGAATATAATCTTAATAATGTTATTTTTATTGATTCTCAGCCTAAAGATATGATGCCGGAATTTTATTGTACATCAGATGTATGCTTAATTCCGTTGAGAAAAATAGAATTATTTAAGACGTTTATTCCATCAAAGATGTTTGAAATAATGGCATGTGGAATCCCAATCATAGCTAGTTTAGAAGGGGAAGCAGCGGATATATTAAAAAAATCTAATGCCGCTATAGTTGTAGAACCGGATAACTCTGAAGAGATTAAACAGGCTATTCTCAAGCTTAAAGATGATAAAGAATTATTTAATAAATTAAAAGAAAATGGGCCAACTTTTGTTGAGCAAAATTATTCAAGAAAAAGCCTTGCAGAAAAATATTTAGAAATAATACGCGACGTATAGAGGTATAATAGACGGAAAGAATGTGGAGACGGTGCTTCACATATTATATTGCACCAAGAGCATTTAGCTTTAAATTTATGCGAAAGGTGGCGTGGAGGTTTATGTTATTACTAACTGGAGCTACTGGCTTTCTAGGCGAATTTGTTTTGAAGGAATTAATTGATAAAGGTTATGATGTTACTTGTTTTGTGAGAAAGACCAGTAATCTCAATATAATAAATGAATTGAATGTTAAATATATCTATGGAGAATTAGATGACTATGCTTCCATTTGCAAGGCATTAGAAGGAAAAGATGCTTTGATTAATATTGCATCTATGGGTTTTGGACATGCCCCAAACATTATAAATTCGTGCAAGCAAATGAATGTTAAAAGAGCCGTATTTGTAAGCACTACAGGGATATTTACACAACTGAACCCTGACAGTAAGGCAATTAGATTAGAAGCTGAAAGACTAATAAAGGAAAGTGGACTGGATTATACTATTATAAGACCTACTATGATTTATGGAACTCCAAGGGATCGTAATATGTGGAGACTAGTTAGATATCTGAAGAAAATCAGTATTCTTCCAATACTAGGAGATGGTACTTATTTGCAGCAACCTGTATATGTGAAAGATTTAGCTAATGCTATAATAAAAGCATATGAAAGCCCTATAAGTGTTAAAAAGGAGTATAATATATCTGGTGCTAGAGCTCTTACTTATAATGAGGTTATTGATTTAACTGCAAAGGCATTAGGCAAGAAAGTAATTAAAATGCATGTGCCAATTAAGCTTAGTTACAATTTATTGAAAGTATATGAAAAGGTATCTAAAAAGCCGATACTAAAAGCGGAGCAAGTGTTGAGGCTCAATGAAAATAAAGCTTTTTCGCATGAAGAAGCAACAGCAGATTTTGGGTACAATCCACTTGGTTTTGAAGAGGGGATAATGCTTGAGACTAAGTATTAATTTAATAATACTTGTATAAATTTTGCTGAGAGAATAAAGACGTTTGATATATGAAATAATATAAAAACAATTATTTGAAGTTTAAAGTAGTTATTATTTTTTGAAGAAGTGATATTTTATTGTCTTGACATTCTATTTGGTGGCGGTTTGAATGGCATTGACTTTGATAACTTGTTAATAATATAACGACATGAAAGAAAGGGATTAATATGGTTAATGTAATCGGACTTGGCTACATAGGGCTACCTACGGCATTAATGTTAGCGACGCATAATGTTGAGGTGGTTGGAACTGACTATAATGAAGAGCTTGTCGCTCAACTGAATGCAGGAGAAATAACCTTTGAAGAGGAAGGTCTTTATGATTTATTTGCTAAGGCTACTTCAAAAGGGATAAAATTTTCTACCCAATATATATCTACTTATATATATATTGTTGCAGTACCTACGCCTTACGACAAAATTAGTAAAAAAATAGATGCTTGCTATGTTATACAAGCTGTAAAAAATGTAATGGAAGTTTGCCCAAAAGGAGCAACTGTAATTATTGAATCTACTGTTTCACCAGGAACAATTGACAAATTTGTACGCCCAATTGTAGAGGCTAATGGCTTTGTAATTGGTGAAGATATTCATCTTGTTCATGCACCTGAGCGTATTATCCCAGGGAATATGGTGTATGAATTAAAGCATAATTCTAGAACTATAGGTTCAGATAATATAGTAATAGGAGAAAAGGTGAAGGAACTCTATTCTTCTTTCTGCGAAGGCGAAATTGTTGTTACTGATATCAGAACTGCTGAAATGACAAAAGTTGTTGAGAATACATTCCGCGATATTAATATTGCATATGCGAATGAGCTTGCTAAAATATGCCATAGTGATAATATGGATGTATATGAAATAATACGTATTGCAAATAAGCACCCGCGTGTTAATATTCTTTCTCCTGGTCCTGGTGTTGGCGGGCACTGCATTTCGGTAGATCCGTGGTTTTTAGTAGGTGATTATCCTGGATTGGCTAATATTATTCTTGCAGCAAGAAAAATTAATGATTCCATGCCTGAATATGTACTTGAGAGAATTCACGATATTATGAAGGAGAAGGGAATAAAGGATGTTTCTCGTGTAGGTCTATATGGACTTACCTATAAAGAAGATGTTGACGATGTGCGTGAAAGTCCAACACTACAGATGCTTGGATGCATGGAGAGACATCTTGCATGTGGTGTCAAGGTTTATGACCCTTGGGTTAAGAAGAATATTGTTGAAAATCAGTACCATGATTTTGATGAATTCTTGGATAATGTTGATATAGTAGTTATTTTAGTTGCTCATAGTGAAATCAAAGGAAATATGGACAAGCTTAAGGGAAAGATCATTCTTGACACAAGAAACATTTGTGAGCTTGAGGGGAGATACAGACTTTAATGAATGCTATAGGTCTATATAAATTAGGTCATTGGTGCTATAAAAAAAGAGTTCCGATTATTCCCCAAATTACAAAGGGACTAATATTTGTGCTGTTTAATTCAGTAGTACCATATTCGGCTGAAATTGGCGATGGAAGCCGATTTGCTTATGGCGGCATTGGTGTTGTTGTACATAGCAGAGCTATTATCGGAGAGCGTGTAATGATTGGACAGGGTGTTACAATTGGAAGATCACTTGACCCTGAAGAAATACCTACAATTGGTGATGATGTATATATTTCTGCTGGTTCAAGAGTAATTGGGAAAATTAAGGTAGGTAACAATGTAATTATTGGAGCAAATTCTGTTGTTAACAAGGACGTTCCAGATAATTGTATTGTGGCAGGAGTACCGGCAAAAATTATTAGAAATATTGATACAGATATATGGTCTTTGTTGAAGAATATTTTTTAGGAGTGATAAGATTGAAAACGGTTGTATTTTTATTATCACATGTCCCAAATCCTCGTATGAATAAGAGAATTAATGTTGCGAAAGCAACTGGGACTACGGCATTAATATGCGTGAGAAGGAAATCTGCAAACATATGGGAGCCTTATCATTTAGATATTGAAAATACAATATTTGATATGGATATGCCTGACTCAAGCAATATATTGTATAGAATTAAATATTCAATTTTATATGCTGTCAAAGCAATAAAGAAGTTACGTACAAAGCGTCCTTCATGCATTTATACTGAGGGTTTGGATTCGTTGCTAATTTCAATATTATATGCATTTTTTAATGGTACTAAAATTATCTATGAGGTTGCGGACTTGCGCAAAGTATTTATTGAGGAAGCAACAACAACTATACAGTCATTTAAAAATAATGTTGTTAAATTTATTGAAAAGGTACTATTGAAAAAAGTTCAACTTGTTGTATTAACCTCGGACATGTTTTATGAGAATCATTATAAAAACTTAATTTCTAAAGATAAAGTTTTATTCATTCCGAATATGCCGGATTTATCTGCTTTTAAGTCTTACATTCATAAAGATAATGGTAGCTTTACAGTTGGCTTTATTGGAGGAATTAGATATTTAAAACAAATGAAGATGTTGGTTGACGCTGCAGAATCACAAGACCTTAGTATATTATTTGCGGGAGCAGGTGGAACTCACGATGAATATATAGATATAAAGAATTACTGTAGTGAAAAGTACTTTGTTGATTTTTTTGGGAAATATAATTATAATAACGATATTGCACAATTATACGGTAGCGTGGATTGCGTGTATGCAGTATACGATGCAGATAATGCAAATGTCAGAATTGCTTTGCCCAATAAACTATATGAGTCCATCTACTGTGAGCTTCCAATTATTGTTGCAAAGGGGACATATCTCGCTGAGCTTGTTGAGAAATGGGGAGTAGGGGTTGCTGTTAGTCATACTGATGTAAGTGAATTGGAAAAAGCGTTACATAGATTATCAACAGATAAAGAATATTATGAGTCTGTTGTTGGAAACTGTAGATTGCACAAAGCAGATATAGACATTGAAACATATAATCAAAAGCTATTAAAGCAAATGATTGAATTGATACACTGAAGGGATATACGGCCAAGAATATGGAAGAAATTAGTAATAATGTAAAGCGAACAAAAAAAATAAATATTATATTGATTTTAGGCGTATTGGCTTTCAGAATTTCTCTTGATTATGCGTATAAGAATATGATATGCGTGTTATACCAAAATTATAAATTTGGAGGGGATAGGTGCTTTGAAGTCTGGTTAGGGGGTGATGTTTTTGCCATTGCTTGGCGGAATTCTAGCGTTGGTACTAATGTTGGCTATTTTGCTTTTTGAATTCAAAAGACGATCAACATCAATGTTTCTATGGGTCAGTATAATTGCTTTCTTTGGAATATCACATCTTGGTGCATGCATAAATTTATCGTATGAAAACCGCATTCTCAATGAAGTGACTGCTTTTTCTGTTTTATTTTGTATTTTTTATATACTTGTACGTTTTATTTGTAGCAGGATTAAAGGTTTACACATTAATATCTCATATAATGAATTTTCAAACGGTTTCTCTAAGCAGGATGAGAGTATTTGCAAATTGTTTTTCTTTATGCTTATTTTAAGCACGCTAATGTATTTTTTCAATTTGTTATCACATGCGGGGAGCATTAGTTCTATTTCGAAAAGTGCTGTTTACGAGAATAGAAGCGGTTCTAATTTAATATTGATAGTTAGCTATTTATGGACTGCCAGTTCGCCTGTTATGTTTTTATATATGATAAAGCGTAAAATGAAATATAGCATTGTTTGTGCCGCTTGCATCCTTATAGTAAGTGTAGTTACATTTACCAGGACTTATCTTGTAGTACTCTTTATAGTTATTACTTTATATTATTTATATAATGGAAAAATTCGATTTAGAAAAATCTTTATTTTGGGTTGCATAGTGTGCATTGGAATATATTCTATGTATCTTTTAAGAGGATTTCGTTATTTTTATAGTTTTTCAGATTTAGGTACCATTTCATTTTTTGATATACACAATAAATCTATGTGGCTGTTAAATCAGAAGAGTGGGGATATATATTTAAGTGATTATTTTTACAAGCTAGTAAATATTCAAAACAATTACCCGGGTCTAGGTACTGGGGCTGGTTATATTCGATTACTGCTATTACCAATTCCATCATCTTTAAGCTTTGGACTTAAACCACAGGATATTTGTATAACTTTGGGGGAGTTATTTGGTAGCGGAATAGTATCATCTGTAAATTTTACAGTTACACCGACACTATTTGGGGATTGCTATGCAAATTTCGGATTCTATGGGTTCATCATGGGTGGAGTATGGGCAATTATCGTCAGTTTATTGGATCGTGTGGGCTATAGAAAAAGCAATGCAATAAAGGGACTAAGTATTGTCTTAATCAGCAGTGCTTATATTAATATTGGACGTGGAACTATCTATAATGCAATGGCGGGTATTTTTTATTCGTTGATTATATATGGAATTGCAATAATACTTACAAAGTCGAGCCTTAGAATACGTTTCAAATTTAATGCAAAGCAGGGGAGATGAAACTAGTATAAGGATTCAATATATGAAAAGGGAATTTATGATGCAGAATAAAAAGAGTATCAAAGAATATATCGGCTTTGGGACAAATGTTGTTTTAAATATGTTTGGTAGTGCACTTCCAATTGCAATACTCCAACTATTTGTTTTACCAACGATTGCATCAAAGACGGGTAGTCTTGCATACGGACAAATCATAGCTATGATAGGTCTCTTATCATTGGGATCAGAACCATTTGGTTCTGCATTGAATAATTCAAGATTGCTGATGGAGAACAAATATAATGAAAGACGGATTAAGGGAGACTTCAATTATTTAATTGTGCTTGCAGTACCCATAAGTATACTTCTTGTTGTATTTGCTTGTATCTTTTATGTGGGGGAGATTGGATTTTTTACAATTGTCTCTGCAGCAATTATTTCAACAACTATATTGTTGCAAAAGTATTACATGGTACATTTCCGCATTTGCTTAGATTATAAGATGGTACTAGTTAATAGTATAGTGCTATGTTCTGGGTATTTAATAGGATTGTTTTTGTTTTTGAAAGGTGGAAGTTATATATTAGTCTATTTGTTCGGTGGGGCACTAAGCCTAGTTAATACATTATGGAGGAACCCACTTTTAAAAGAACCAGCAAAGAAGACAGCATTATTTAATGAGACTGCGAGATGCGGTGGAACTCTTCTATTTGTAGAGTTTTCAAATTCATTTATTAAGTATGCAGACCGCTTACTACTTTATCCGTTTCTAGGGGGTACAGCTGTTTCAATTTACTACAGTGCTACTGTGATTTCAAAAATAATTAATTTGACTGTGGCACCGATAAGTACGGTTATACTTTCATATTTTTCAAGAATGAAAACGATGACAAAACGTATGTTTTGTAGAATGCTTGTTTTTACAGCAGTGGTAGGTGTAGCAGGCTACTTTGTTTGCATAGTTATTTCACGTCCAACTTTACAATTGTTGTATCCAAACTGGTTTGCAGAATCATTTGCTTTAGTTGGAGTAACAACGGCAACTGCTGTGGTGGATGCAATCAGCTCTGTGATTAGACCAGCAGTACTAAAGTTTCGCAATGTTAAGTGGCAATTTTTGTTAGGAGGTTCAAACTTAGTATTGTATACTTCGTTAGCTTATGTATGTTATCTGCTTGGTGGAATACGAGGGTTTTGTTTTGGACTACTAATTAATTCAATAATACAATTAATAATGAGAGTTATAATATTTCTAAGACAGCCAAGACAGCATGAATTATAGGATTATTTACATGATAGCTGCTCGGAAGATGAAATTTATTGGGTATATGCTAAAGACACACTTGAAGAAACTGATTGTTTTTAAATAATAAAAACTGACGGAGGTGAGATTTGAAAGAGGTTTGTGAAAACTACTATACAGAAACAACATAATCAAGATGCTACCTTCTAGACAGGTGGGATAAAATGGGATGATAGGATTATTGGCAGCACTACATTTTAAAGAATTGAGTGAGTGAAGGGAATGAATATATTAATATGAATGAGAATCAAAATAATGTGCAAAATTATGAATATGAAATTGATTTAAGAGAACTCTTTGCAGTTTTATGGAAAAAGAAAATTATGATAATTAGCTTTTCGCTAGTTAGTGCTATTTTAGCTGGCTTGATTAGTATATTTGTAATTACTCCTGTATATAATACCGATTTAAAGATAGATGTTAACATACCTGAGACATACATTACGAAATATGGTGAATACAGATTACCTACCTCAACTAATGAGCAGTACTTAAGGCTGATTACAAGTAATGATGTTATTTTAAATACTATGAAGAATATGGGGTATGAGCGCGGAATAGATATCACTATTTCAGGTTTAAAGGAAAAGATATCTTTAGGAGACGCACTGGCTAAAAGTTCTGCACAAAATGTCTTTGATGTAAAAGTGTCTGAAAAAAGTCCTGAAGAATCTTTGAAATTTGCTAAAACACTATATAATAACTATATAGAATATGTGGATATGCTGACTAGAGAAAGGGCTGTAAGCTATTATTATGATAGTTTTAGTGCTAATTTAAAAGGACAAGAGACTTTATTAGAAAGCACCAAGCAAATTTTAAAGAAAAATGAAGAAGTACTTGCAAAAACCCCCGAAACTATTAATCAGAGCAGCTTGACTAACACAGGCAAGAATATTGTTATAGAAAATATTATTAATCCTGCATATTCAAGACTACAAGAAGGCATAGTGGCAAACAGGCAACTAATAATTACGACAGAAGATAATATAAGAGTTTTAAAACAAAACTTAGAGGAACTTAATAAAGAAAAAAAGATCATAGATAGATATTATGAAACAGGAATATCTGAAGGACAGAGTAGTATAATAAATATTGCAAAAACAAGCATTCATTTATTATCAACTCCTGTTGCTCCAATTAATAAAACTAGTCCCAATAACGCACTTAGCATTTTTATTGGCTTAGTTTTTGGTGGTTTGCTAGCTATTGGAATAGTTATGATTAATGAGTATTTGGCGAAAAAAGAATAATATAGTTATGATAAAAAATGCTCGGTCGTTATATGTGAAGGTTAATACAATAATTGCTACGACATACAGTTGGTAATGGGATGTTTTTAAAAAGGTTTGAGTTTTTGTAACTCAAGCCTTTTTTTGGAGGCTTCACTAAAGTCTGATTTGCTGATATAATGATATAGGTTGACTAAAGCTTAAATAAAGGAGGAAATAATCACAATATGAAATATAAAATAAGAGCTCTTTCTTTATTAATTTTTGATATTATTCTTATAAATGCATCTCTTTTATTGGCGTATTATTTGAGACTAGATGATATTTTTATAAATACAGATTACACACACTTTGTGAATGAGATTCCAAAACTAATTATTATTTCCGCTGTTGTTAAGCTGTCTACATTTATCTTCTTTAAGTTATATAATAGCCTTTGGAAATATGCTGGTGCATACGAACTGTCAAGAATTATTTTAGCCTCGCTGGTGAGTAACAGCTTTATGATGGGCTATGTATTTCTTACAAGGACGCCTATACCGAGAAGTATATTTATAATTACTTTTTTTGTAGATTGCTTCTTTATTAGTGCCATTAGGTTTGGTTATCGTTTATTTAGACGTTATTTTAGAGGAGATATTCTTCTTGTAAAGAGTACTAAAAGAGTAATGCTTATTGGTGCAGGAGATGCAGGTGCAGCATTGATTAACGAGTATAACATGCATCCTGAGCTAAAGAGTACACCTATTGCTATAATTGATGATAATCAAGGAAAACAGAACAAAAAACTCAGTGGAGTTCCCATTTTAGGAACAAGGGATGATATCGTAAGAGTTGCAGAAGATAAACTAATTGATGAAATTGTAATTACCATGCCATCTGCGTCACCAAAAACTATAAATGAGATATATACCATTTGTTCTAATACAAAATGCAAAGTAAAAATATTACCATCACTTTCGCAACTTATAGATGAAACTGTTTCTGTGCAAAAGATTCGAGATGTTAATATTGAGGACTTGCTAGGCAGAGATGCCATAAAGCTTGACAATAATGAGATAGGTGGTCTTATTAAAAATAATGTCGTTTTGGTCACTGGTGGGGGTGGTTCAATTGGTTCTGAATTATGCAGACAGATTGCCACGTTTTCACCTAATAGATTAATTATATTAGATAACTATGAAAATAATGCGTATGATATTCAGAACGAATTGCTAACTAATTATCCCCATTTAAAGCTCAATACAATTATTGCTAATGTCAGAGAAAAAGGCAGGCTTGAAAATATTTTTAGAACCTATAGGCCAGATATAGTATTTCATGCAGCAGCCCACAAGCATGTTCCTTTGATGGAAGCTAATCCTACGGAGGCTATAAAAAATAATGTTTTCGGAACTCTAAATGTTGTTGAATGTGCTGATAAATACAAAGCCAAGCGTTTTGTTATGATCTCTACTGACAAGGCAGTAAACCCTACAAATATTATGGGTGCTACAAAGAGAGTAGCTGAGATGATTATTCAAGCATTTGCAAAACAAAGTAAAACAGAGTTTGTAGCTGTTAGGTTTGGAAATGTATTAGGGAGTAATGGAAGTGTTATACCATTGTTCAAAAGGCAAATAGAACAAGGAGGGCCTGTTACAGTAACTCACCCTGAAATTATAAGGTATTTTATGACCATACCTGAGGCAGTACAGCTTGTTTTACAGGCTGGTGCAATGGCTGAGGGGGGAGAAATATTTGTTCTGGATATGGGCGAGCCTGTCAAAATATATGACTTGGCCAGAAATCTGATAAAGCTATCAGGGTTTGAGCCGGACATTGATATTAAGATTGAGTTTACTGGGCTACGACCCGGAGAGAAATTGTACGAAGAGCTGCTGCTTGCTGAGGAAGGTGTACAGGCTACAAAGAATGACAAGATTTATGTAGCACAACCTTTGCATAGTGACATGGCTATCTTAATGCGTGAAATTGAATGTTTGAAGGAAGTTATGATAAAGAATACGGATGAGGTAATTGATTATATGAAGGTTATTGTACCTAATTATAAACAGAGTTCTTAGGATTGAGATGTAATAATTAAATTACAGCTAAAGGCCAATTTCATTTATAGTCAAGAAGCGACAGCTAATAAAGCTTAAGATACTATTACTAGTATGTATGGTTATGCTCTATATAAAATAGATGATTTATATAGATAGTTTTTATGTTACAATGAGAGTTATATAAAGCATAATTATTATGAATTTTTGTTAAGCTAAAAATAATGGACTCAACTTTCCTAGTTAAAGTTGTGGATGTGGGAGATTTACCAATGGGAAGTTGAGCGATTGAATCATATTACAAAAGTTACTAATAAATTTGCAACTTTTTATGAAACTTAACGTCTAATATTATTATATAATTTTTATGTACCAAAATATTAATTTTCCAATTTAATAAAATAATGGTATAATTTATAGTACATTGTGAAAATATACCTATTATTATATTTTGGTATAAAATTTATTGTTAGGGGTGCTATATTGAATAAAAAAATATTAATTGTTGATGATGAGAAAAATATTGCCGACATTTTAAAGTTCAATTTGAAAAAAGAAGGTTATGAGACAATTGAAGCTTATGATGGTGAAGAGGCAATTAATTTAGCGTTGTCACAAAACCCAGATTTAATTCTACTAGATATAATGTTACCAAAAATGGATGGCTTTACAGTATGCAGAAAGTTAAGACAAACATTGTCGACACCAATTTTAATGCTTACGGCTAAAGAGGAAGAGGTTGACAAGGTGTTAGGGCTTGAGTTGGGTGCAGACGATTATATAACAAAGCCTTTTAGCCCAAGAGAGCTTATGGCTCGTGTTAAAGCTAATTTAAGAAGAACTACGCCCGGAGAGCAACTAAATGATGATAAACCTCACGTTAACAAATATGGTGATTTGACTGTAGATATTGATAGATATGAGGTGAGGCGGGGAGATAAGGTTGTAGAGCTAACACTTCGTGAGTTCGAGCTTGTTAAGTTCTTAGCTTCACAGAAGGGGACAATTTTCTCGCGAGAGACGCTTCTTGAGAAGGTATGGGGTTACGAGTATTACGGAGATGTTAGAACTGTAGATGTTACAGTCAGAAGAGTTCGAGAGAAGCTTGAGGTGGATCCTGCAAATCCTCAATATATCATTACAAAGCGTGGGGTAGGATATTATTTTAATTTTTAGTATAGGCGAGCAGTTCTATGATCGAACTTTATTAATCATAGAGCTTTTTGCATGTTCAAAAATAAAGAGGAGCTAAAATGAGGTTTTGGAAAGACTTTTTAAAGCTGCTGCGGAGCTTGCAGTGGAAGCTTGTATATATTTTTATATCAATGTGTATAATTTTAGTTTGTGTAGTATATATAGGGATTAATTCCGGTCTTCAAACTATATACTTTAAAAATTTTACAGAAAATATCGATAGCGGATATGAAAACTGGAAGGACTACAGAGGCATTACTGATTTAAATAAAGACAGATTAACAAATGATGTTTTATTAGACTATTTCAGTGGAAATAGCGATGAAAGATTTTTTGGAGTAAATCCTAAGTATCTTAATATTACTATTATTGATACATCTAAGAGAAACATTGCATTTCCCGATGCAATAATTTATGCTTCTGATGAAAAGACATACCCCAATTATCCAGAGGAATACGGAAATCAACTCCTAGTAAAATCGATTAACCTTTCAACAATATGGGCAGATGGTCAATTAAGCCATTCTGAGGAATTAGGACAGAACAAAGAGCTTATTAAAGCAAATTCTGAAAATCAATATTTTGAATATATTTTATTTCCAAAAGGCTCACAGGGGAATATTGTGTTTTATTTTACTTATCAGAAAGAAGCTTGGCAAGAAATTTTAGCAAAATTTAATACACTTATTTTTTATTGTGCACTAGTTGCCGTTTTTTTGTCATTGGTTCTGGGATATTTGTTGTCAAAAACTATTACTAATCCAATTATAAATGTTATGCACAAGGCTGAAAAGGTTGCAGAGGGTGATTTTGACCAGCAATTGATTGTCAAGTCAGAGGATGAGATAGGAAATCTAACAAAGACCTTCAATTATATGGCACAGGAGTTAAAAACCACTCTTTCAGAGATATCGAGTGAGAAGAACAAGGTCACAACTATATTGAATTATATGGCAGATGGTGTGTTAGCATTTAATCTTAAGGGGATTGCTATTCACGTAAATCCTGCTGCTAGAAAATTGTTGGGTGAAGATATTGAAGACAAGTCCTTTGGAGAGTTTGCCAAAAATGTAGGTTTAGATATAAAGCTTGAAAATATTATCTATTTTGAGGAATCACCTGTAAGAGAGTCAGACACCATTATTAACGATATGTATGTCAAAGTATATTTTGCAGTATTTACTGATACAAATAGAAAGCCTGAAGGAGTTATTGTTGTACTGCACGATGTAACTGAACAGCAAAAGCTTGATAGTATGAGGCGTGAATTTGTTGCCAATGTTTCACATGAATTACGAACACCTATAACATCTATAAAAAGTTATACAGAGACCTTGTTAGATGGTGCAGTCGAAGATCCGGAAACAACAGAGCATTTTTTAAGTGTAATAAATACCGAAGCTGATAGAATGACCAGATTAGTAAAGGATTTACTCCAATTATCAAGATTGGACAATCAGCAAATGAGCTGGAAAATAGAAAAGGTTTCAATTAATGAAATGGTTAAAGATATTGTAAACAGAATGAAGCTTCAGGCAGTACAAAAAAATCAAAAACTTGAAAGCTATGTCATTGGAGATATACCAAACATAAATGCTGATAAGGACAGATTAGAACAGGTAGTTGTTAATATTATTAGCAATGCACTTAAATACACGCCTGACGGGGGTATAATTACTGTATATGTGGGCAAACTGATAAGCGATATTTATATAAAGGTTGCTGACACAGGTATTGGTATTCCAAAGGAATCTTTGGAATTAGTATTTGATAGATTTTATAGGGTGGATAAGGCTAGATCAAGAGATTTGGGAGGAACGGGGCTAGGCCTCTCTATTGCCAAGGAAATTGTTGAGGCTCAGGGAGGAACAATAAATATTACAAGCGAGGTTGGCAAGGGTACAGAAGTGACTGTAAGGTTACCTGTAAACTTGTAAATTTATTTTAAATACGATGTAATGGAATTGTAACAGAATTTATACTATACTATAAATAGGGAGTTAGGATATTAGGTACAAGATGTTTTTGCAAAAAGTATGAAAGTTGCAGCGGTTAGATTTTTTTAGAAAAATGGTATAAGGATGTCTAGAATTGAGGTGAGTATCATGAAATCCAAACTATTAACTTTTATTATAATTATTGCAGTTATGTTGCCATTATTTGTAGTTCCTACTCTAGCTTCTTCACAGGTAGTCGATATTTCAAGACCTGATGGGAATGAGATTGTAACTAAAGAGATTTTTTCGATATGTGGTGTTACTATTGAGGATGAAGCTTACATAGAGATTTTTTACAAGGATAGAGAAACTGATTTATACAAGCCTCTTCAAACAACAGATGGAGATTATTCTTTTAAGGTTGGGAAGATTTTTAGTAAGGACATAGAGTTAAAGTATATGGGCAAAAATGAAATAAAAGTCAAAGCGTATACATCGGCAACAAAAAATGATCCTCAAATAAACAAATATACAATTACGCGTGTTGAAGAGAAAAAGAAAGAAAATTGGTTAGAAAAGGCATTAAATTGGTTCACAGGCGATGAGACAAAATAATGAATAATAAAAACAATGCTAATTTCTATTATGAAAAGTTTAAAGCTATTTTATTAATTTGCTTAATAATTCTTTGTATCGTTCAAATAGGATTTCTGTGGAGCAACCAATCCTACAGTTTTCCTATTTCTTTATTTTCAAATCCTAATTTAAAAAGTAGTTCTCCAATTTCTATTGACGATTTAAAAGGAGAATATTTGTTACCATATCGTATAGCTATTTCTAAAGGCTTTGATGAGGAACATTATGTTATTCCAAATGGTTCAAAAGAATATACTGTACTTTGGAATGGTGCCAAACAGTATATTGATCAGGCATTAGAGACTAAACCACAGAAGGTTCAGCCTTTTAATGAGGATGAATGGGGGACATTAGTAGCGAATAAACCATATACGTTTGAGTTCAAGACACAGATTCCTATTGAAATTATAAAATGGACATTAGATTTAGACGATACCAAAGCTGAGGGGTTATCATATATATATAAGCTTGTTATATGCCCAGATGATTCTGATAACGGCTATGCTGACACACTATATATAAGAGATGACAAAAATATATATACTTATGGAATAAAAAACATCAATAATAACAGTTTAAATTATAATGTTTTTAATGAAATTTATACATCCCAGAAAGCTAATGTTAATTCCAAGAGCTATCAGATGGCAATTGAAAAGTATAGAAAATTTGATATTTCTAAAGATTTGATGAGTGTGTTTTCAGGCAAAAAGCGAGAAAGTTATCCTGATATAGTATGTGAGGCTATTAATGGCTTAGACAAAGAGGAATACACATATGATGATTTTTATGATATGGCATTAGATCTTTTTGGAAATGCTAGAATAGACTATGATTTTGACGTTGATGTAAATGGTGTAGTAGTATTTAAGAAAGCAGATGGTTTATATAGACTATATAAAAATTCTGTTCTTGAGTACAAGTATACAGGAAATCAACAAAATACTGGTGAATTAAATGTTTTGGAATCGTATAAAAAAGCACTTTCATACCTTTTAGAGCATAGAAGTCAGAATGATATAATGTCAAATATAACTGTATACCTTAATTCTATTGATGTGAATCAAGGCTCATATATATTTAACTTTGACTATAGCATTTCGTTGGGAGAAGAAAAGGGAGAAACACCTATTTTGTTAAAAGACTATAAAATTAGTAATGAGAGCCAACTAAATAATAGCATTTCTATACAAGCATCCTCAAAAACGGTTTTAAGCTTTAAATGGTTAGCACTAAAGTTTAATGTTGGAAATGATATAGACAGCTACGAATGGAGCTTTGTAGATATGTACAGTAAAATGTATAATAACTACTCTGAACTGAAGAATGAATTTTCTGCAAAGGATTTTGGAATATATTATGTGGTTAATAAACCTCAAAGTCAGGAGTATCGAATAACTCCAAGTTTTGTTTTGTATACAAAGGATGGAACTTACGATATTTTAATGGAGGCAGATAGTAAATAACATTTTTGGCGGGTGATAATATCTATGGACTGGAAGAGAGCAAAGTCAATTTTAATATCAGTTTTTATATTATTGAATATAGTTCTGGCTGTTACACTGTACAATGAGCTTAAAATGGATGATATTCCTCAGCAAACAATCATTAATACTCAAAATATTTTAAGGCAGAATGGTATACATATTGAATGTCCTATACCAAAATATACGGGAAATGATTATACTCTAAAATATGAGGAGAAAGCTCTTGACGATAAACAGGTAGCAGAGATATTACACATATTACTTGGTGATAATTATACAAAGGAATCTAGTAATTTATATAAAAAAGGTTCAAAGAGCTTAGTATTTTATGAGGGGTCGGGATTCCTGTTTATAGATACTGGAAATAGTTCATTAATTAAGGGAGATCTTAAGAATAATATAGATAAGTATTTGAAAGATTTATTTGAAAAGATAGGTTTACCTTTTAACGAATTTAAGCAAGATGGTTATTATACTGATATTAAGAATGAAGAAAACGTAAGAATAACGTATAAAGGGCAGTACAAGGAATATCCTGTATTTGATAATTATATTGATGTTGAGGTTAGTAATTTAAATATTAAAAGTATCAAATATCATTATAAAAAGCCCACTAGTATTACAATAAAAAAGGATGTATTTGTTATTCCGTCATTTGAGATTTTAATAACCGAAATGACTAAGTATCCCGGAATAGATATAATCCAGGTGGATATGGGGTTTAAGGGGTATACTAAAAATGACAAAAAAACTAAAACCTCATTTGAGGGCTTAGCTTGGAGAATAAAAACTACTAATGGTAATGAATACTTTTTTAA
The DNA here is from genome assembly GCA_023416275.1 of Bacillota bacterium. Lineage (GTDB taxonomy): Bacteria > Bacillota > Clostridia > Acetivibrionales > DSM-1351 > Ruminiclostridium. The sequence continues at coordinate 31,885 of JAEZIB010000068.1, forward strand.
TGCCAGAAATGGTACTTTGATTGAGTAAAATAAAAACTTATTTAAAATTATATTAATAATTTTAGTAGTAGAATAATTTTAAACTAAGTGATATAATGTTGACTAATGCATAATGTTTAGCATAAAAGATGTCTGAAGGTTGGTGTATGAGAGTTTGGAGAGGTTTGTTATTAATGGTCCATGTTCCTTGAGCGGAGAAGTTAACATTAGTGGAGCAAAAAATGCTGCAGTTGCTGTTTTACCAGCAGCTCTTATTGTAAATGGAATCAGCAGAATTGAAAATGTTCCTGATATTAAGGATGTCAGAGTATTATTAGATATACTGAGTAAATTAGGTGCCAAAATAACAAAGGAAGATGATAACACCGTTATTTGTGACACGCGTGAAGTGAATTGCTGGAAAGCTCCTTATGAGCTTGTAAAAAGCATGAGAGCTTCATATTATTTATTAGGAGCTCTGATTGCTAGATTTGGAAAAGCAGAAGTTTCATTGCCAGGTGGATGTGATTTTGGATTTAGACCAATTGATCAACACATCAAAGGGTTTGAGGCAATGGGTGCAATTGTTGAGATAGAACATGGTATAGTTAAAATTGATGCTTCAGAGCTTAAAGGTGCTCAAATATATTTAGACGTAGTAAGCGTAGGTGCGACAATCAACTTGATGCTTGCAGCTGTAAAGGCCAAAGGGCAGACTATTATTGAAAATTCAGCAAAAGAGCCCCATGTTGTTGATGTGGCAAATTTTTTGAATGCAATGGGTGCTAATATTAGAGGCGCAGGTACTGATGTTATTAAAATCAAAGGTGTTGACCACTTAAAAGGTGGTGGCACACATTCAATTATACCTGACATGATTGAAGCAGGGACTTTTATGATAGCTGCTGCTGCAACCAGAGGGGATGTTGTAGTTAAAAACATTATTCCAAAGCATATGGAATCTCTAACTGCAAAGCTAATAGAAATGGGTGTTACTGTAATTGAGGATGAGGATTTTATTAGAGTTATAGGTGGAAACAGAGTTAAAAATGTTAATATAATGACACTGCCTTACCCGGGATTTCCAACAGATCTTCAGCCACAGGTAACTGTATTACTTAATATGGCTGAGGGCGTAAGCACTATTACAGAAGGTGTTTGGGATTCTAGATTCCAGTACGCGGATGAGCTGAAGAGAATGGGTGCAAAGATAAAGGTTGAAGGAAGAATTGCTGTTATTGATGGAGCAAATGTTTTATCAGGTGCACCGGTTAAAGCCACAGACCTCAGGGCCGGCGCAGCGATGGTTATGGCAGGTCTAGTTGCAAAAGGCTATACAGAGGTTAGTAATATTAAGTATATAGACAGAGGCTATGAGAATTTTGTTCACAAGCTAAATACGCTTGGAGCTGATATTACTAGGATTTCAACTAACGATTAACTATGATAAATGGGGTTTATATTAAATGGTGAAATTTTGCAGTTTGTTTAGTGGAAGTAGTGGAAATGCTTTGTTTATAGGGACAGAGACCACTAAACTTCTAATAGATGCAGGGCTAAGTGGGAAGAGAATACTTGAAGCGCTTTGCTCCATTGGTGAAAATCCGGCGGAGTTGAGCGCTATATTAATTTCCCATGAACATATAGACCATGTGAGGGGTGCTGGAATATTATCAAGAAAACAAGATATTCCAATATATGCGAATGAGTCCACGTGGTGTGCTATGGAATGTGGACTTGGGCCTGTAAAGCTGGAAAACAGAGTTGCCTTTTCCACAGGAAAGGAATTTGAAATCGGAGATATTTCTATAAAACCATTTTCTATTCCTCATGATGCAGCTGAACCAGTAGGGTATAGCTTTTTTGTACAGGGAAAAAGAATAACTACTGCTACAGATATTGGGCATATGAACGACGAAATACTCTCTCATATTGAGGGAAATGATTTGCTTTTGCTTGAATCAAACCATGACATAGAAATGCTGAAAATGGGACCATATCCATGGCATTTAAAAAAGAGGATAATGGGTGACCATGGGCACTTATCAAATGAAAGCTGTGCAGAAGTAGTTGCATATCTGGCAGAAAAGGGTGGTAAACGCTTTATTTTGGGCCATTTAAGCAATGAGAATAACTTTCCTGAGCTAGCATATCAAACAACTATAAATGCCCTTAATGAGAGAAAAATTGCTGTGGGCTGTGATGTCACTGTTGAGGTGGCATTGCGTGACAGAGTGGGAAGTATGAATATATTATAGACATATGTGTGTAATGCCGAATGCTGATTATCTTTATACACAGCATTAACATAGCTCTTATAACAAATTGGAAATGAATTTTAAGGGGAATCGGTGTTTTGATTCCCTATTTTGATGCCTTGCGAAGGGTACTCCACTGAAAGCTTTAACAAATTTTGTGTCTAAATGGGGTGTGGAGGTAGCTTAAAAAAACTGTACCGTCACGATAGTTTCACCATTTTTATGTGCCGTATGTAGGCGTGGGAGGTTAGCTTGAAAAATGCGAAGTTTACAATTATGCATACATCGTTATCTTCGCATATCAAAAAGCTGCGAGCAGCTTTTTGTTGGTTTGAGAAAATCAAGCAATGACGATACACTTTTAAATTATTATTTGCGTTGATAGTGGTACCAAAGAAATGGAGGTATAGCTTGAGAATAACTATTGCTGCAGTTGGAAAGTTGAAAGAAAAATATTTAAAAGACGGCATATCAGAATATGTTAAGAGACTCTCTCGCTTTGCTGAGATTGAACAAATTGAGGTGGAAGATGAGCATGCACCAGAATCCTTGAGTCCTGCACAAGAGGCTCAGGTTAAGCAAAAAGAGGCAGAACGTTTAATAAAGAAGATTAAGGAAGGCTCATATATTATTTTGATGGACTTGGCTGGAGAGCAGCTTGATTCTCAAAAATTCTCAGCAAAGCTTAATAATGTAATGCTTACAGGCAATTCACATATTACATTTATAATTGGAGGCTCATTGGGTTTAGACCAAAGCTTGATAAATCTAGCAAACTATAGGATGTGCCTTTCCAAAATGACATTTCCCCATCAACTGGCAAGACTAATATTATTAGAGCAAGTATACAGGTCTTTCAAGATAATGAAAAATGAGACGTATCATAAGTAAAGAATATATACCCTACAGAGTTCTCAGATTCAATTGAAATCATTAGAACTCTGCTGGTATTTACTTTATGATATTACGGTTTTGTCTCTATACCTTTCAAATACTGCTTTCCAAACAAAAGATCATATTGAATAAGCTGGTAATCTTGGACTAATTCATCATCAGGATTAACTAAATCTGTGCCTTTTAGGTGCATAATAGGGTATATGGCTTCTAACTGAGTCAGAATATTAAAATAGTTTGGATATTTTACCCCAGCATCCTTCAGAATTTCATAGCTGATATGAGATGGAGAAATAATTTTTGAGAATGAACGCAGGTCTGTGTAATTGGACCATGTCACAATAGGGGTAGTGTAATATTTGAGTTCCCCTAATTTTTGATTAGTTTCAGATTTATTTTCAACAGCTAATTTGTCATAAACTTTGTAATAGTCATCGAGTGTGCCTAATCTTGGAGCATGGTCGCCAAAGAAATAAAGCAAAGTAGGCTTATCACTCTTGCTCAATTCATCAATAAGTTTTCCTAAAGACTGATCTGCATCATAAATACCTTGAGCATATCCTCTGATAATTTCCTTTTGAGAGGCATCAAGCTGATCTGACTCAACAGTTACATCAAATTCAGCGTCTTTGTATTTGTTATCAAATGGATCATGATTTTCCATTGATACAGCAAAGATGAAGGATGGCTTGTCTGAAGAGTTCAGGATATTTATAATCTTGTTAGTCAAAGCATCATCAGAAATATGTGGCCCTTTTGTTTCAGTTGCCATATCAAATCCAGTCACATCGATAAATTTATCAAACCCAAGATATGGATAAACCTTGTCTCGGTTATAAAACCAACCCGAATTGGGATGAATTGCTGTAGCAGTATAGCCATTATCTTTGAAAACAGAAGCAATACTAGGAGTTTCAGTTCTCAAATAAGCATTGTAGGTAATTATTCCTGGGCTCATAAAGTACATTGACATACCAGTGAG
>JAEZIB010000134.1 GCA_023416275.1 Bacillota bacterium
TCTCTGAACTCACCACGCTTAACTGCATTCATGGATTTCAACAGCTTATGGATGGGTACAGTAATCCATCTTGAAATAACTATAGTTCCCATGAAGAGAATAATGCTGTTAAGAAGGATGGTAATAAACCCTACAAAACCCATTTTTTCAGATTCATCCGAAACCTCTGCAAAAGGTATTGCACTGGTAATAGTCCAGTTATGACGTTCCTCAAGTACAAATGATATAAGATATTCAGTATTATTTATTTTTTTTGTCATATATCCATGATCAGTACCATCAAATTTACTCAAAAGACTTTTTATTTCAGTCTCGTCTATTATTGGCTCAACTGGTTGTTTACCTTCTTCAATCCAATTAAAGCGAATAATACTTTGTCTGTTTTTATCCCAAAATGTAATGCTCGTGTTATTATAGTTATCCATAATATTTGCGTAGCATTCCTTAAACGCCGTATCTGGAATATTAATAACCAGTACTCCTAAATTTCGTGTATTGTCAATATCCCTTATTAACCTGATCATAGAAATATAGTTACAGTTTTTGTCTATTTCAAAAGCACCATCACCATTTAGGCTTAGTACATATGCGCCTTTTTTATCAACGACTTCTTTATACCACTTTGCTTTTTTTACGCTTTTCAGTGTAAAAGGTATAGAGAGCTGCTCATTTACAACATAATAGTTATCTGAATTGTCAAATATATATACCGAAGAAATGCTTGGAAACGTTTGAATCATCCTATGTATGTATGCGCCCACTCTTGATTGTGTGTTTAAATCAGAGTATATATTTCCTTTTCTCAGAATAGTTTGAAGGTCATTGTCAGATAAAATCATTTTAGAGTAATTGCTTACATTATCAAAAAACAGATCTACATTTGTTTTTATAGAATATAAGGTCTGAACTGAAGCCTCATTGACTTTTTGATGGGCAATGTTCATATATATTTGTCTGTAAAGCAGACTGCTGATAAATAGTGAAATAATCATAACAATGAAATAAAACAAAGCTATCCTTAAACTTATTTTTAAATCTTTAATTTTTCTCTTTAGCTTTTTTATCAAATTAAAAACACCAATGCGCTTATACCATTCCATACGATGAATTACCTCACTATTATTTTGCACCCAAATTTTTATTTCACGACCTCCAGCATAACCACTGACATTGGAGGTATTTCTGCAATGATATGTACGTCTGAAATCCTTGCATTTTCAAATGCACTTATTAGAACAAATGAATCCTTTATAAACATATTTTCTGCATTCATGCAAGAAGCTGTTAGAATTTTTTGCTTACTGTATGATAATTTATGAATTGATATTTTCTGCCCTGAAGTCCAGGCTCGTTTCAAATCGGACAATGGCCTTTTCGTTTAAGTCCTTTTTTTGAAGAAGCATACTCACGAACTATTGTATATTTGCAATCACAACCTTGTTCTAGAAGCTTTTCATGAATTCTCACCCCACCAAAGTGTACTTCATCTAGCCATAAATCAATCTAGTGTTTGTAAGAATCTAATTTAGAAGGTTTTTGACCAGTAAATCAATAGACCGTTTTTACAACTGATTCTGCATATTTCTTTGCAGTATGTAGACTATATATTATTTGCTTGTAATCTCTGCGTAATATAATCCTTTTCTGTGATCATTTCTCATTTTCGCCGAGTAATTTCCTTTCATCTTTGATACACTCCATAAGCTTTTATTTGAAGTATATCATAAGTTATTTTGTTACCACCATATACATGCAAAATTAAACGGCTAGCTTCTTAAATTTTATAACCGTCATTGACAAGGGTATTCCTAAATCAGATATATTGAATTTGTAACAGATATGAGCACCTCAACTCTGACACGTTGGAATATGTCCATTTTTTAGCAGAAGGGGTCAGAATAATTTTTTGCCATAAAACTGCAAAATTCAAACGCTATAAAACTACAAAATCAAAACGTTATTGACAAGTAGAAGCGTCAAAAGTTTTTGCAACATAACCTTAATCTTCATAAGACTTAAACGGTTCTTCCTTTGAAGGGTATGCTTTAGGCCTAATATATAATCCCATTTCTTTTTTCTCATGACGTAGTTCAATATACAAAGAGATTATTATAAGCAGGATGACCAGTGAAAAAGGTAATGCTACAATAATTAAAATATTTTGCAGCGCATTTAAGCCTCCTGCCATTAATAAAACGACTGAAATAGCAGAGATTAATATTCCCCATATAACTTTTACTTTATTGTGCGGAAATAAACTGCCGTTTTCAGATAGCATTCCAAGTACAAAGGTTGCGGAATCTGCTGATGTAATGAAAAATATAAAAACCAACAATAGTGCGATAAATGAAAGAAGAAGCCCCAATTTATAATAGTTAAAGGTTCCAAACAATACTTCTTCTGTAAATAGCATTGTTAACTCTGCACCTTTTCTTTGTGCATTTGTTGACAATATACCAAATGCAGTAAACCATAAAAAACAGAATATAGTGGGAACCAGTAAAACGTTTGTTAAAAACTCACGAATCGTACGTCCCTTGGAAATACGGGCGATAAAAACGCCCACAAACGGAGACCATGAAATCCACCATGCCCAATAGAATATAGTCCATGTTTGAATCCACCCTTGTTGATCCGTATTAAACGCAGCAGTTCTAAAACTCATTTTAAAAAATTCTTGCAAATAGATGCCTAAAGTTTCAACAAAAGTATTCATAATAGATAAAGTGGGTCCTATGACTATCGTTATGGCCAACAACCCGATTGCCAGAACAGCATTTATATTAGATAATATCTTTACACCTTTTCCTATGCCGGATAAAGCCGACATAATGAAAAAGAACGTTGTAATCGAGATAATCAGTATCTGCACATATATATTATTAGGCGCGCCGAATAAATATTTTAAACCACCATTAATCTGTACGGCGCCGAAACCTAATGTTGTCGCAACACCCACAACTGTTGCAAAGACGGTAATGCTATCGATAATTTTGCCTAATAATCCATCTGTCTTTTGCCCGAAAATAGGCTTAAGAGTAACTGATATCAACGACTTCTCTTTTTTTCTGAATTTAAAATATGCTAATGCTAATGCAACGACTGCATAAACCGCCCACGCATGAATGCCCCAATGGAAAAAAGTATATTTAAAAGCATTTGACAATGCTTCCTGAGATCCAACTTGATCCTGTGGTGCTGAGACGGCATAATGGGATAACGGCTCCGCCGCGCCCCAAAACACAAGCCCAATCCCCATTCCTGCCGAAAACAACATTGCGATCCATGAAAGTTTAGAATATTCAGGTTTGGAATCTGGATCTCCCAACCTGATCTGACCCACTGGACTGAGTATCACAATCAAGCAAAAGAATACTATTCCGGTTACTAAAAGCAAATAGTACCAGCCCAAATAGTTAATTATATAGTTTCTTACCTGTTCTGTTATCAACTGAAAATCTGTTGAAAAAACAGATCCCAACACTACTACGATGATAACCATACTTATGGATATCCAAAATACCGGAGTTACATGTTGACTAATCTTTTTTCTCAATTTTCACATCTCTTCCTTTCGATTGATTGACATTTATACACAAATAGCGCTGATCAATTTTTTGTAGTTTCATTCTCAAAGTACTACTATACGGCAATTAAGATTCATATGTTATTTCATATGCGTAAACGCAAGACATTTTTTTAGGTTATCATATTGTTTTATAGCTGTCAAATTCATATAGTTTCTAGGTTCTAGAGCAAATACTTCAAAATCAATATACTTATCACCAGAGCTAGTCCTTTAAGCTATTGTACCCATTATCTTGTTTATAAATTCAATCTCTGAAAGGACGCATTTAACTTTTTCAATCTGTCCCTTTCGAATAATATGAATTATTTCGCACTGGGTTATCACATGTTATATAATCATCTAGGCTTGAAGGAAAAAAAGTCATTTGTCCTTTGCTTTCAACTTTAATGTATGGCATATCATAAATCTCCCCAAATGTTCATCATAAGTACATTCTGTGCAGCTAAATTGTAGCATATTTAGTATTACCAGCCCCTAATAATTTTTATAGTCACTACTTTCGATATACTCAAAAATTATCTTTTATACCACTTCGCCTGTTCGATAAACATCCTTGCATATGTTCCATCCACTGCAATCAGATGTTCATGAGAACCTTCTTCAACAATTCTTCCTTCAGACATAACCAAGATTCTATCTGCTAAACGTGCTGAGCCCAGCCTGTGAGTAATCAAAATAACGGTTTTATCCTCTGCTAGAAGTAAAAATTTATCAAGTACTTCTTTTTCCATAATAGGGTCTATAGCAGCTGTCGGTTCATCAAAAATAATGATGTCATATTTTCTGAAATATGCGCGAGCTATAGCCAGCCTTTGCCATTCTCCACCCGATAGTTCCATTCCTGCAAATTCTCTTCCCAGCAGCGCATCCTGTGAGTACTTGTCTATAGGAAAACCACTGATTTTCATCGCCTCTTCAAACCTCTTCACATCAAACCTGTTCTGTTCATCACTTATAACCACATTATCATATATACTCATATTATATCTTCCGAAATTCTGAAAAACAGCGGTCGCATTCCTATATAATTCCTTGGAGTTAATAATGTTTATACTTTTATTATCAAAATAGACCTTACCAGCTGTCGGCATCATTAGCGCCATTATTATTTTTGATAACGTTGTTTTACCTGCACCATTCGAGCCAACAATAGCAATTTTTTCTTTTCTGCCTATTGACAGATTTATGTTCTGCAGGGCTTCATGCGTTGAATTCGGATATTTAAAAGAAACATCCTCCAAATGTATTTTATGATTTGAAGAAATATTATCAACATCTTTTTCAACCGGTTGCACCTCTTTCTCCATAAACAGATAATAATCAGCTGCTAAAACTGAATTTTTTATTGTCATGCTTACTATTTCTATAATATTTCTGAGCTGCGACGCTAATAGTGCAGTAGAAGTAATTGCAACACTAAAACCTCCAACGGTTATTTTATTATTCATAAAAAGATACACAGAAATCAAAAAAGCCGATATATTGAATATAAAGGAAATACCCGCTACTATAAAATCTAGTAATTTTATCTTTTTTTCGATTATGTATTTTTCTCCGATAAAACGTTCGAATAATAGTCTCCACTTATTGAAAAAGTAAAAACCTGCATCTGACAACAGAGTGTCCTTATAATACTCTCTTGCAGTGAATGTTTTCTCAAGATAATTACTTCTTCGCTGTAAGTTTACTGTAGATTCCCTTAATCTTTGATTTGCCTTTGTATCAAAAAACATTTTAATGACCTGTGGCACTTGTGAAAAAAAAACAGCAACAGACAAAAATGGATTTAAATATGATAAATAAGTTATGACAGAAAGTAATATCAAAGAATTCGCTAATATTCCAAAGGACATCATCATTACGCTATTAGCATTGTCAGCACCTTGGGAAGCTTTTTGAATATCATCATAAAAAGCTGTATCCTCAAAATACTCAACCGGCAGCTCATTTATTTTTCTTGTAATATTTCGCTTCAGAACAAATGAAAATCTTTTCGCCGTATAATCAAAAATTGGATTAACTGTAGCTTCATTAATAAACAAAAGAATTTGTGATAAGCAGAATACCGCAATATATAAATATATCTTTTTATAATCTTCATGATGTGAAAATATTAATGAAATCTGGTCAAACAACGCGTTTTGTGCATACATTTGCAATGGTGAAACAAACACAAAAAGGAAGATTGCAAGCAAAAACAAAATGAATTGTATTTTCATTGTTGATATGCACTGAAATAATGTTTTAATTGTTAACCTGAATAACTGCTTTTTCTTCATAAGTACCACTCCGCTTGATTATTAAACATAGTACTATATAAACCCGCAATTTTCATCAACTCATCATGCGTTCCTCTTTCAGCCAATTGTCCGTTATCAATCAGTAATATTTCATCTGCAAATTTAGTAGAACCCAGCCTATGAGAAATCAAAATTACCATTTTTTTATTTGCTATCTGAACGAACCTGTTATATAAATTTGTTTCATTTTCAGGGTCTAGGGCAGCAGTAGGCTCATCTAAAATCAATGCATTTGTATCTGAAACAAAGGCACGAGTCAATGCCAATAACTGCCATTGACCACCGGATACATCTACACCTCCATCAAATATTTTACCCAGATAAGTATTTAAAGGGATGGATTTTATATCAAATCCCATTTTCGCAGCAATATCTTTTAAAAAGTCATCTGAAATAAACTCTTCATCTTTCCCCATCAAAATATTATCCTTAACTGTTACAAAATATTTTGCAAAATCCTGAAATACAACCGAAAACATGTGATTTAACTGGCTTTGTGAATATTTGTCAATATGTTTATTATTAATAAGTATATCTCCGTACGTAGGCTTGTATAGTCCTGTCATAAGCTTAATAAGCGTTGATTTGCCTGATCCGTTGGCTCCTACGATTGCATACTGTTTATCTGAAGTAAATTTAAAAGATATATTCTTTAAAACATATTTATCTGAATATGGATACATAAAACTGACATTCCTGAATTCAATACTATTCACAGTTTCAACGTTTTCCGCCCTGTCTTCTCTTGCCGAAGCAACTTGTATACCCGGGATAGTGCCTGATTTTAAAAATTCCCTGTAATCCTTAAAATACTTGGTATTATTGGCAAGCTCACTTATTAAAGGCGGTAATGATATGTTTAAAGAATTTGAGAGTGTCGCCATTCCTAAAAAAATGGATATAAAAAAACCAACGGAAATTTTGCCTTCCGCCAATGGTTTTAATGATAGACAAATTATCAGTATAGAAAAAAACAAACTTGAAAACTGGGTAACCAGATTCCTTAGCCTGAAAGTAATACTTGATTTTATATTTGTTTTTAACGATTTACTAAAGCTGTCTTTCCACTTTTCAGATACAAAATCTATATAAGAAAACAATTTTCTCTCATGAGCATTTTCCCTATTGCATAAAATATCCTCATAATAACTGACTTTTCTATCTGTCTCCGAAGTGCTCGTCCTAGCCATATATAGCCTATTGCTGCCATATATGGCAACAGTACATGAAATTACTGCTAATGCCGCCATAATTACGCTGACATGCCATCCAATAATTGAAACTAATTGAAGTGTCCAAATGGATTGGATTGCAATAGAGATAATTTTAAAAAAATTTGTATATGTAGAAACCATTATTTCATCCGGCTTACTTTTATTATCCGAGCTATAAACTCTTTGTAGTAAATTATATGTCTCATTATTTTCATAATATTTATATTCCAAACATGCCCTATGGGCGTTTATTTCTGGTATTATTGTTCTAGCCGTAACGTATTTCATTTTTAATTTAAGGAACTCCTGAATCGCGTTTGCATAATTGTTATATACAGCCAATCCGATAAAAAATAATATCAGAAACAATACTGTCCCACCGGAAGATTTTGCAGCAAGAATTTTATCTATTAAACTTCCTCTGAATTGGATTTCAAGCGGAATTAACACGCCACTTAATAAAGTAACCAGTGCCAGAGCTGTACTTGCTAAAAATGAATGACGTAAGAAAAATGTAAAGGTATTCTTTGAACTTGGTATAAATGTCATATTAGCCACACATATCTCCTCACACTTTGATAAGATAAATTGGTTGCTTGAAAAACAATTGATGCTTGTAATTAATGTCATTTCTCATGTTAACGCCTTTATTTTATAAAAGAATATAATCCTTTATCAAAGAAGATGGCTTTTTTTATCAGCTTATTTAATATTATTTTAGCATTGTCAATCCTTTTTTCAAAGTCAGAGCTATTATAATTGCTTTCCATTATAGAAAATAATTGTTCGTCGGCCGCATTTCTTGAAACACGGTCTAATAACTCTAGGTATACCTTATAGTTGTATTCGCTCATTTCGTTCAATGCGAAGTCTATTTCATCTTTCATTTCCATTATTTCTTCGCTTAGAGTATAATATTTATCATTTTTGAACTTCATATTAACAAGTTTTGCAAATAACTTGTCTATTTCCATAAACAAACTTGTTTTCTTCAGATTAGATGACCTGTCACTATTAATATAGTCATTAGTTGCCTTTACAAAATTTTCCACTTCTCTATTTTTATATTTATACTCCAACCCAAGTTCTAATCCATGATCCACCAGCAAACCATCTTCTTGTATTTTATCAAATAATGTACATCCCCTGAATGGCATATAATAGCTGTATATCCATTTTTGATAATAAGATAATTTATTTTCATACAGCCATTTCACATTATCTGATAACCTGTCTAACGTACTGTATGGGTTAACTGCAATATACCCAACCTCTATATATAAATTATGTTTTTTATAAAAATCAATTGAATTATAGCAATCTGCAAGCTTACAGCTCTTATTATATAATTTCAAATCAAATTTATTTCCTGCCTCCACTCCAATAAACAATCCGTAAAGACCTGCTCGCTTTAATAAATCAATATCATTAGCATCTATATTTTTGTAGGTTTCCGCTCTTAATGGTACAAGAAACGAAACATCTATTTCTCTGTTTATGATTAGTTGACACAAGTCTTTAAGCTTATCTATTTTTAAGTTGGGATTATCTAAGGAATTTATAGTAAAGAAAACATTTCGCTTATTATACTTATTTACTTTAAAACCCAAATCATCTACAATGCTTTCATTGCTCTTGGCACGCCATTTATTCCACAAAGCTTTTGTAGTGCAAAATGAGCAGTTTCCGGTACAGCCTCTATCCCCTCCGACATACAGATAGTTAGAATATTGCTGTGGTATGCTTGATAATGGTATAGGCAATGAATCAAGATTTTCTATAAACTTTCTATCTGTCTTAATAATTCTGTCGTCTTCTCTGTAAACAAGATTTGGAATATCTTTGCTGCCTTTGCCGTTTTTAACAAGCTCGACAACGGTTTCTTCTCCTTCTCCATATATGGCATAGTCTATATACCAACAATCCCGCAACAGTCTTTCGGCAGAAAAATGAACAGAAGGACCGCCTACTATAATTGTTGTTTCTTTAAGGTTTTCTTTTATTAAGCGGATAATCCGCAAGGTTTTTGCCAGATACCAGTCATATAAGCTAAACATTGCAATCTGAGGCTTCAGTTCAATTATTTTCTGCAAATCGAAATTCATGAACCTGTCATGTATTGCTTCAACATTATGACCTGCCTGATGTAATGCAGCAATTACATAATTAAAGCCAACATTATCTTTCAAATCTTCATTATTATCTATATAGAAAGCCGCTAATATTTTAATATCACTCACCCTCTCTATCTCCGGATAAATACTCTATAATACAATCCGCAATGTTCTGATCATTTAGTGAACAACATTTTCTATCGAGCTGATATTCAAACTTAGATTTAATTTCCTGCAATTCTGCTGATTCTATGAGGCTATACACAAAGTCATTGGTAAGATATGAAACTGTCTTCCTCATTGGGAATACGACAAGCATACAAACATATGTCCTGTTTACTGCTTCAATATAGTTTATTGCCCTTTTTACAAACTCAATATCATCATCAGCATTAACACATAATATAATTGCATCAAAGGCATTTGAAAGTAATATTTCATTTTGATATAGTGTATAATACTTTATATTTCTGAAATCATATGGAATAATCCCAGATTGACCACCCATAATAAGAATGTCATACCCTTTGGCATCTACATCCTTGATTACACTGTTAAATAAAGAAACTGCACTATATGAGTCCAGCTTAATAGGAGAATGTAATCCTACGGGAACAGATGCATCAAACCCAAATAGCTCTGCTTGCGGCTCAGTACCAATCTGCCCGACATTATATCCTTTTCCCGTTAGTTGTTTTCTTAGCTTTAGTTGCAAGCTAAACTTCCCTTGCTTAGAACTTGTTCCGAATATACCTACAGTCGGCGTGGAAGAAATATTAAGCTTACCGAAATTCCTATCGATAAAATCAAATAATATTCTATACGGATGCCAATATTCAAGCCCATTTTCCCTAAAAGTTTTTTCAATTTCAACATAATCAGGAAAATAATCAAGGGTAACCAAATTTTTGTTGTTTTTAATACAAAAAGCTATGATATCTTTTGTATACGGCTTGCTTTCAAGTTTTTCAAGCTCTTTGACGTGTCCTAAAATAAAGGTATCAAATGAATCGTCAGCATGAATTTCATGAATAAATTGGGGACTTATTTCAATATCGTTAATCCGATCTAAAAATTTTCTTGTATTGTTTCTAGTGTATTTTGTATCATAAATGCCTACAATTTCAAAGCTTAACATATCTCTATATTCAAGTAGTCCATGTGTTTCCTTATTGATTGGAAAGATAACAGCTCTTTTTAAAAAGTCTTTGGGGGGATTGTATTTTTTGTTTTTACTATTATTACTAATTATATTTGTAGCATAATCTCTTAATACTCTTAGTATTCCATGATGATCCGTTTTTTCCTGTTCATAAATTTTAACAGCAAAGGCAGTGAATATGGGAGCTGTAAAGCTGGCGCCTTCAGCAACCATATAATTAATACCTATCCAGGGTAACTTGGACTTTTTCAAACATCCCCTAATATTAACATCACTATTCTCAATAAAATCATATTGGAAATCTTTCTTATATTGACTAATGGCATCTACACCAATAATATTTTTAAATGATGCAGGATACGATAATCCTCCCATATTATCAAAAGCGGATATTATAATTATACCTTGATTTATTAATTCATCTATTAGGTCTCTTAACTCTTTTTTATTGTCGCACAAAAGCATACCATTGCTAATATGTATGATATCTGGTTTATCTTTCATATGTAACAAATATTCTAATGCTATTAACAAGTTAAATTGCTGTGTTGAAAAACTAACCCCTTCTGTTATTTTGAGTATAAAAAGCTCAATATCCGGAGCATAGCTTAATAAGATTGATGCGACTGCGGTTCCATGCCCAATCTCATCACGATATTCATCAAAAATTACTTTGGAGTTTTCCAAATTAAATTCAATTGTAGCTCCGCTAATTTTCTTATTAGAAAACATCTGATTATTCGGATCTATACCACTATCAATTACTGCAACCTTTACACCGCTTCCTTTATTGTTCCACCATAGAGCATTGTACACAAGATTATTATTTACATTTATACTACTGTACTCCTCCATATATTCTTATATAATGTATTTAACATCAATACATTCCTTTCTTAAGATTTTTCTATTATACTTTGTTTTACACTGTGGACTTTTCATAAATTCTTATAGTTTTGATTATTTCAAGGAGTGTACTGCCACAGCTTTATCTTAATCTTTTATAATTGGATAAGACTTTAAAGGATTACTATAAATCGAAAATTTCTCAAGTACGTTCTCATTACAATGCCCTGGGGCATGTTGCTCACAGACTGGTTTTCATCATCCACAAAATGATGATTAATAATTTGAAGTTCAATCTGGCTAATTCGGTCTTCATATCTAATTTCCAATGTATCAGGCAGACGCTTTGTTTGCTATGCACTTTTTTATCCAACTAAGGCCTCTAAAATAATATAATTTTTCTATTGACTATAGT
>JAEZIB010000153.1 GCA_023416275.1 Bacillota bacterium
CTTCTGTAAAGCTCATTAAATGCCTGCATTATTTAACCCCTTCCTTATTATAGACATATCAACTTTTCAACTTTCCATTTAAAAGTAGCCTACCGATATCTTAATCCACCGATAGGCTACATCCGTACATAACAAACTAATTCTACTGTCGTTTTCTGCTCTGAGGTATAAATGTTGCACAATCAGTTTGATTTGAAGTACTTGCGTCTATTGCTCTCACTTCAATCTGTTCAGCTGAACAGTGGTCACCAGACAAATGATACTTACAGGTATCTACGATACACTTTATGCCCTCATGTGGGTGGTTCATCATATTTGTTGACATTTTTATCCCTCCGAAAATATTTTTTAATTTCAAAAATATTATTTGTATTGGACTATAAATTAATACTGTTATTCTTTTGTAAAATCATTAAAGCCATCACTATATTTTATATCGCCATTTTTCATTACCCACAATGCCTCTGTATCAGGCAAACCATTTATAAACTCCAGCCCTTTCTCAATAGGCATACAAAAAACAGCAGTTGATAATACATCGGACATTCCTGAATTTTTACATAGTATTGTGACTTCTGAATAATATTCAGAGGGAAAAAGTGTGTCGGTATTAATTATATGATGATATCGTTTTCCATTAACTGTATAATATCTTTCGTAATCCCCACTTGATACAAGTGACAAATCAGATACATAAACAATGCTAATAGTATTTTTTTCGCTTTCTCTATCTGGATTCTGAATCCCTAAATTCCATAGTTTATTGTCAATTCCCTTGTTGCCAATCGCGCGTACATTTCCTCCTACACTAATCAGCCCGGATGTAAATTCATTTTTTATGGCAATTTGGCTAACCTGTTCTGTTGCATAGCCTTTACCAATAGCTCCAACATCAATACTCATTTTAGGATCCTCTAGAAAAACCGTGGAATTTATTTCATCTATAATAATTTTATTTATGTCTGTATGCTTTACTGCTTCCAGTAACTCCTCCATTTGTGGAAGAGCTGCTTTAGTTTCATCTTCAGCACCTTCTGTCCGGTATTTATGCCAAATCTTCAGCACCGCACCAAATGCAATATTAATTTTACCCTCAGTTTTTATATACCACTCTTTGGAATAAAGAAACAAATCAATTATTCTCTTATCAACCTTAACGGGTTTGACTCCTGCATTGTCATTTATTGTTTTAATATTGTTAATTCCATCATAATTATTATATATATCATATAATTGATGATATATTTTTAAATTATCATAAATAAGCTGGGAATACTTTGTAAATTCTTCTTTACTTTCAGTATAAGCAACTATTTTTGTCAGTGTATCAAAAAGCTGCAAAAATTCAGCTTCATATCTTGTCTTACCCTTATCTCCACACGCTGTCAGATTCACTAAAAGTGAAATTGCAATTATTACAGTTACTATTTTTTTTAACAAACTAACCTCCACGCCCGTTACTGGCATACAAAAATGTGAAGCCTTGCTATTTCCAACTGGGATATATGAAAGCATGTTCTGTGATATATTCTGTTTTGTGAGTGGCTTTATGTAACATTTATAATATTCATACCTCTGAATATATTTAGTAGCCATATACTCCAAGCTTTTGCAACAATATAGACACTAAAACTTTATGCCAAAATTGCTTCAATTTAAATTGACTTTTCTACTGACAAATAACTGTTCGAAATATAACGACTTTTCATGTAGGAAAGTTGAGTTATAAATCCATAAACAATTCCCTATCCGTTCATAAAACACTGAAAAGCAAGGCCACTGCATACTAGCAGCTTAATCACATAGTTTGTCTTTGACTAGAATCATCAAACACACTCTTCTGTAACTAGTACTTTCTATGCAGCAGCCCTAATTTCAGCTTAATATTTTATTTAGCACTTGCATTTGCCTTCTCAATTACCTTTTTAAAATCTCCAATACGAACTGTAACTGAACTTGCTAGTTCTGCATCGGTTGCTGCACCTTCTTCACTAACAGCTATACCCTTAACCTCATCAACAGTTTTGCCAACCGCATATTTTGCAAATGCTTCTGCCTGTTCATTCCACTCTTTACCTATTTTAGATGCTTTTTTCATGCCATAAGCATCTCCAAGCTCGTTCTTTGTCTTAAATGCAACAGTTAAATCAGAAGTAATTTTTCCTTCTTTTGAGAAATTTACATTTGTTTGAGAACCATCAATAATAGAACTTGTTATTTTTCCATTGGCATCAAAGGTGGAAACAGTGTACATGGAATAGGCTTGTGCTAATCCTTCTTTCTCACCTGCATCTGTAGATTTCGCAATATTAGTAGAAACACCTAAGCCTAGCTTATCTCCAGCCTTTGCACCCATATCCTGAGCATTTAAGACAGCCTTCTCGGTGACAGCTATAAAGTCACCGATATGTACTGTCACAGAAGATGCCAACTCAGCATCACCAGCAGTACCTTCTTCATTTACAGCTATACCCTTAACTTGGTCAAGAGTCTTTCCAACAACATAGTTCGCAAACGCCGCTGCCTGCTCATTCCATTCTTTACCAATTTTCGAAGCCTTTTTCATACCATATTCTTCGCCAAGCTCATTTTTAGTCTTGTATTCAGTCTTTAAATCGGTGAGAATTTTACCTTGAGCAGAAAAGTTGACTTTAGTTTGAACAGCATCAATAATACACTTTGCAATTTTTCCATCCTTATCAACTGTAACTGCTGCAATCATTGAATCTATTTGTGCCAAACCATCCTTTTCACCAGCATCTGCTGACTTTGCAATTGAAGATAAAACTGCAAAGCCTGTTTTCACTGTATCCGTAGCTGCTTGGGTACCTGTATCAATAGCAGCAGTCGTATTTGCAGCTGTACCAGTCGTAGTACCTGCCGCATTGTTGTCTTCAGTTTGTTTTCCACATCCGGAAAAAATCGTTATTGCCATAGTTAAACTCAATGCTAATGTAATAAATTTTTTCATATTTATTCCTCCAATATTTTTTTAATCTATATTAACCTCCACGCCAACTATCGGTACAAAAATTGATAGAAATACTCGTGGAGGTACGCTAGTATTTCCAAGTTGTATCTAAAATCCTTCAAGCTAACCTTTACACCCACTTTGAGTGTAAAAGAAAATTGGAGCTGTCGAGTAAAACTTAAACCATCCTGTTAAACGCCGGCATAATAAGCCTTAGTAAAGTAGAAGTTGCCATTCCTGCAACAACACCTGATATTAATAAAACAGGAATATACACCCACAGATATATATTGGTATATATCAAGGAAATTGCAGCAAACTGTCCGATATTATGGAATACTGCTCCAAAAATACTCAAAACAAAATAAGATATTTTGTCTCTGAATATTACTAATAGCAGCAATATTATTGATAATGATAGTATACCCCCACATAAGCTTAATATTCCTGCAATAAAGCCGCGAGTGATTAAAACATATGAAGCTTTTAAAACAGCTATCATAAATGCTGGCTTTCTATCTAAAAAGAACAGTGCATACATTACAGGAATATTAGAAAGACCCAGTTTGACTCCTGGAACTGCTGTAAACAGCGGTGGAAAAGAATTTTCTGCAACAGCAAGCACTAATGCAATTGCAAAAAGCAATGCAGTTAATACTAAAAGCTTGGTTTTGGGTATGTCTCTAATATTCTTATACATGAACCTTTTAACCTTCCATTATCCTACAATCATATCTAGCTCATCATCACTGCGAGCAGTCAAGGGCACTATTTTTAAAATTATTTCATTAGGTAAGCAAGCAGCCGTTTCCCCTATATTTTTCAGCATACCTGTTCTTACACATATCTTGTCAGGGCAGTCGGATTTTTCGAAACCAATGCGCCCATCTTTAGTTAAATGAAAAATAACATTCTTATTCTGAGGTATAGAAAATTTCTTATCTACACCGGTATTCAAATCTATTGTTGCTACTAGCTCTGATTTATAATAAATTTCAGCTTTAGCAGGCTTGGTAGAATTATTGAAGGTAAATACACCCCATAATGCCAATCCAACTATAAAAATTCCAAAAATAATTATCAAATCAGTTTTTTTAAAAAACTTCATTAACAGCCTCCTTGCACTAATGCTATGTAATGTATCCCATTGGTCTACAAAAAATAGCTTATATCAATATTCCTTAGTGCAGCTATATGATTCCACTTACAAAAATAACCAATGTAATTGAACCCATTATAATAACATAGTTTTTAATAGAACAAATAAAAGTTGTTTCTTTATCTTGATTTTTCAAAAAAGTGTTAATATTTCTTTGAACCGGAAATATTGTAAGCAGTGATAATACGCATAAGGGTGATAAAATTTTAAAAGCAACCATCAGTATTATTCCAAAATAAGCTGAGTAGTTTAGTACTGCAAACAGATAAACTGATTTATGACCCAAATAATACGGCAAAGTGTATCTCTTTACAGCAACGTCTCTCTCCAAATCACAAATATTATTTGCAAGCATAATATTTGCTGTAGTACATATAGGTGCAATTGACAACAACAGAACAGTTAATATTGGCACTACAAATATATCAAGGCTAATGGTCTCTAAGTTCATTTTCAGCGACAGAAATGTATTGACTGGCATATTTATATACAGCAAAATGAATGGAATGAATAGGCCATAAAACAACCCCGAAAACACCTCGCCAAGCGGCTGTCTGGATATTGGCACTGGCCCAAATGTATAAAAAATGCCACAAGCAAAGGAGATTGCACCTATTATAAAAATAATTATGTCTGTCCTAAATGCCAAATATAACCCTAAAGCTGTACTTATGCCTAATAATATAAAAATTATATTCTTGGCTGTTTTTCTTGTATATACCAGTATCTGCTGGTTGGTCTTTGTATCAATATAATTATTAATTGCAGTTGTTGATAAATCAAAAATAAACATGGCTACAAAGAACACCAAAGTCAACTCTAAGTTTATGCTTTGTTTTATATAGAAAAGGTAAGCCATAGTCATTAAAAACGCAAATGTACTGGTTATTTTAGTTTTTATTTCAATATAATTAAAAAATTTGTTTATCATGTAATCATCCCTGTCCTAAGTCAAACCAGAGGCTTTATCTAAAATGGAAATCAGCTTTGTTCTTTTATCTTGTGTAATAGAAAGTTCATTAATTATTTTCATTGCCTTATTATAATATTTTCTAGAAACTAATCGTGTGTAGCCTAATCCACCACTACTAGCAACAGCAGCATTAATGTCTTCTCTTGTCAATTGCTTGTTGCTTGCTTTCATCTTCAAGTCAGGCAGGTTTTTGAAAGCATGTATCAGCGGAAGTGTTATTACCCCTTGTTCAAAGTCTGATTGAACAGGCTTTTTTGCTATATACTCCGTTGTTTCAAAATCAATGCAATCATCTGTCATCTGAAATATCATACCGACATATCGTCCTAATTTAACGTATTTCGATATAGTCAAATCATCCTGCTCGCATAATACAGCTCCGGCATGAAAGGATGCTTCAAAAAGGGCAGCTGTTTTACCCGAAATAATTTTCAAGTAATTATAAACTGATAAATCTAAAAAACCATTATTTACATGTTGATTTAACTCACCAAGACAAACTCTTCTCATATAGTCAGGTACTATTAAATTCAAATACTCCTTTTTGTCTGGTATCTCTGCAACTATCTTCAGCGCAGCACAGAGCAAATAATCACCACAAATAACGGCTGTTCTTTTACCATACTTTTTCTGGAGTGTCAGTTTACCCCTTCTTGTACTTGCATTGTCAA
The DNA here is from genome assembly GCA_023416275.1 of Bacillota bacterium. Classification (GTDB taxonomy): domain Bacteria; phylum Bacillota; class Clostridia; order Acetivibrionales; family DSM-1351; genus Ruminiclostridium. The sequence goes on from JAEZIB010000153.1 coordinate 5,775, forward strand.
TAACATCATCATGAACCAGAGTTGCTAAGTGTACTATTTCAATAGCTGCTGCAAAACTTATTGCATGAGGATGGATTAATCCATCCTCATTTTGTGAACAAATAAGCAAAGCTGCTGCGCGAATATATTTACCGCTTGAAACTGCAAGATGCTGTGTATATTGACGAATAAGGATAGGAGCTGTAATCAATTCCCTATTTACTTTTTCCTTTACCAGCTCTAAAGCCTTATCATTTTCTATGAAATTGGTTTCTTGCTGGAGCTTTATGTTTTCTTTAATCATTATAAATATACAACCTTCTTACAAAAGGTAATCTTCTCCATAAATTTTTTAAATATGGCATTGCATAATAGTCAAGTCCAAATGTTCTTCCAGCACCTATTAGCACTGCAATTGCAGCAAATATCATCCAGAAGGTTGATAAATAGAGACCTGTTGTGCAAACAAACATAACCTGAAGCACCAATGAAAATGCTGACGCTGGGGTTGTAAACAACCCACCAATTAATGCAAGACCAATTAAAATTTCTGCTATTACAATAAAAGCTTGCATAAAAATCTGAACACCGTCGTTTGGCATAATCAGTTTTTCAGTAAACCAGTTCATAAGTGGCACATCAATTTTAAAAGCATAATCGCCTATAACTGACTTTGATAGTTCCTTACCACTTACAAAAATCAAGCGGAATAGACCTAAGAAATCAAAATTCAAGATAGTTGTGCCAACGCTTGCTGCAACTTCCTGACCAGCCTCACCCGTTGCTGAACTGACTGCTTCAGTTGCTGCCTGTACTGCTGTTGCTCCACTAGTTCCTTCAAGCGCTCCGGTTGAGCCGTATAAAATACTGTTATACCATGAACTGGCACCACCAAAAAAGCCTGTCAATTTTGGTGACACAAACCAACCTTCAATAACTTTCATAATACCTTCAAACAGCCATACGGCACCAAGCCAAACTCTAATTGGCACCATCAAAAAGCTAGGCGTTCTATTTGAGAAATGGCCACCTACAAAGCTTCTACAATTTCGGATAGTGAAAATCTCGTGTTTCAAATAGCTGAATACTTTATTCCAGCCTAATACCTGAATAAAATAAACTATATTTATAAAGTGCTTTACAAACATTGCAAAAAATGATGGGAGATTGAACATGCGATTTGGAAGACCAACTCTGGCTACACCATATCTGCCTCCAATGGAAACCATCATTCCATGAAAGGCTGGCTTGTAAACCAACAACTCACCCTTACCCGTTACTGCACAATATATATTTTTTGCTGCAATTGCTGCACTCTGTTCACAGTTTTCAACCATCTGAGGAACAGGTCTTTCTTCACCTTCTGCAGTAAAAAGCATATTGTCACCAACGACATATACACGATCATTATCTACCGAGCGCAAGTAGGGATCGAGTTTAATACGGCCTCTGTTTGCTGATTCTAGAGTTTTTGCAGCTTCGTTGGTAATATCAGAGCTTTCAATCCCTGCTGCCCAGATTACCGTACCTGCATTATAACGATTAACCCTTTCATTTGCTTTAACTTCTATAAAATCAGGCCCTATACCGCAAACACCGGAATTAAGCATTAATTGAACGCCCATTTTATTTAAACGTCTTTCAACCTTGTTAGAAAGCTTCTCAGGCAAATTAGGTACAGTTCTTTTAAGGATATCTACGTTAAAAATAGTTACAAGTTCTCTATCTATTTCATGCTTATCACAAAGAATAGGAACGTATTCGGCAAGCTCACCTGCCATTTCTACACCAGTAAAACCAGCTCCAACCACATAAAAGCTAAGCATTTTTTTCTTTTCTTCAAGATTTCTTTCACATGCAGCTTTTCTGAAAACATTCTGAATGTGATCTTTAAGATTTACAGCATCCTCATATGACCAAAGCTTGTGCGCATACTCTTCAGCGCCAGGAACACCAAAATAAGTTGGCTTAGAACCGGCAGCCAAAACCAAATAGTCGTACTCATATTTTTCATTTGCACCAATTGCAACGTGCTTATTAAAATCTATTGATTCTATATTATCAAGAACAACATTAACTTTTCTCCCTGCAAAAACCTTTTTTAGACCTACCTTAATGCTGTCCTCATCTACGCGATTTGCTGCCACCTCATGGAGCTCAGTCAGCATAGTATGAAATGGGTTTCTATCAATAATTGTAATACTGACAGTATCATTTTTTTTGAATTTTTTTGCCAGTTTTTTTGCCGTTAAGATACCGGCATAACCAGCACCAATTATTACAATTTTACTTTTCATAGGCTTCTCCTGTTTTATTGTTATTCGACATTTTACCCTATAATTCGATTCTTATTTTAACAAATTGTTATATAATTATCAATAGTATTTATTATGGTACTAACAAGGTCTTAATTTTATAGGACTGTGTATTTTTGACCTTTAGATTATTTATCATATTTACCAACATATTAGTCACTCCAAACAATTTAGTCTCTCCAATACTTTTTACAACAAATATTGTTTGTAAATATACAAAAATTCATTCTTAATAAAAAACATTATTAAAGTCTACAATTTTTTATTTTAAAAAATAGTTTTTAAGTTCGCATGATAATAGGGTATTAGATATAAAATATATAGGAAGATGTTAATTAGTGCTTAATAAAATTTAGCAATATTACTTAAAAATACTTATTTTTTGGATCAACAATGTATTTACTCATATTTGCCAACAAATTGTTTTACATAATACCTACAAATCAAGACAAATTGACAATTTACACCAAATAGAATATAATACTAACACTGCTATATTTCTATCTTTGTCTGCATCTTTATCTTAATAATTATAAGGTTAAGTCTTATTTATATTTTGATTTTGTTGTGAGATAATACTGCTTTTTTACATAATAATATATTTAATTGAATAGTTTAATTGTAGTTGGTAATTATTAAGCAAAAGAAACAAAGTTATCAGTACGAAAACAAGTTAGTGCAAACATTCTGCTTTTTCGAGCAAAAAAAATCCACGAATGGATTTTGACAGTGTGTAAGGAAGTAATAAACATGATGCATTTTCGAGCCTAAGAAAAGCCACAAGTGGCTTTTCCATACAAAGAGCAGAAAAAAGAAGGCGTACCTCTGCGGAGCTGAGGTTCTCCACTGATGGTTTCAATAAATTTTTGCACCCAAATGGTGCGTAGGAGGTTAGTATGTGGTTTTCACAGTCGCAAGATGAAGTATTAAAGAAACTTGATGTAAATCCCTCAAAGGGACTTTCTAGTGTAGAAGCTAATTCAAGGCTTGAAAAATATGGACAAAACAAGCTTAAAAGCAAACCAAAAAAAAGCCTTATTGCACTATTTTTTTCTCAGCTTAAAGACATGCTGATATATGTTCTTTTAGGTGCTGCAGTAATTACAATGATTATAGGAGAATATACTGACTCCATAATAATCCTATTAGTTGTAATATTGAATGCTGTAATTGGCGTAGTACAAGAATATAAGGCAGGAAAGGCTATAGAAGCCCTTCAGAAAATGACAACCCCCAAGGCTCTTGTAAGACGTGATGGAGAGGCAAAAGAAATTAATTCTGAAGAAATAGTTCCCGGTGATATTGTAATTTTAGATGCGGGCAGATTTGTACCTGCTGATTTGAGACTTATTGAAAGTGCAAATCTCCAGATTGAGGAATCAGCATTAACAGGAGAGTCTGTTCCATCAGATAAGGATGCAAATTCAATTTATGAAGATCCCAAAACGCCTATAGGAGACAAGTCTAATATGGCTTTTATGTCAACTCTAACCACTTATGGCAGAGGCGAAGGTGTTGTAGTTGCAACAGCAATGGAAACTGAGATTGGTAAAATAGCAAAGATACTTGATGAAGATAATGATGAAATGACCCCTCTTCAAAAAAGGTTAGAAGAACTTGGCAAGGTGCTTGGTTTTATTGCAATAGGCATATGTGTTGTTATTTTCATAATTGCATTAATTCAAAAGAGAGATTTATTTGAAATGTTCTTAACCGCTATCAGCTTAGCAGTTGCTGCAATCCCTGAAGGATTAGCCGCTATAGTAGCAATTGTTCTGGCTCTTGGCGTCACGAAAATGTCTAAAATCAATGCAATAGTTAAAAAGCTCCCGGCAGTTGAAACTTTAGGCTCTGTTAATATCATTTGCTCAGACAAAACAGGAACATTGACACAAAACAAGATGACAGTTGTAAAACACTATACCTATAATAAGCTTGCAGATGTGCCAGCAATAGAAGCCGGTCTGGAAGCTTCCGGTGATACTATAGAACTGATTAGATCCTTTGTATTATGTTCAGATGCAACGTATGAAAACGGACAAGGAACCGGCGACCCTACGGAAATAGCTTTGATAATTTTAGGTGATAAATACCAACTAACAAGAAACAGCTTAAATGCCAAGCACAATAGGGTATCTGAAAAGCCTTTTGATTCAGACAGAAAATTAATGTCAACCCTAAATAAAGAAGAAAATGGTTACAGAGTTCATACTAAGGGCGCAATAGACAACCTGCTTAAAATCTCTAACAGTGCTCTTGTAGATGGAAAAATAGTTCCGCTGACTGATGCTATGAAGGAAAATTACTTAAAAATCACAGAGCAAATGTCTGATTCGGCATTAAGAGTACTAGGTGTGGCGTTTAAGGATACAAACAGCATTATAGAGCCTGATGCAATGGAGAAGGATTTGACTATAATTGGTTTGGTGGGAATGATTGATCCGCCAAGACTAGAAGTTAAAGCATCTATTGCTGAAGCTAAAACTGCAGGTATTACACCAATTATGATTACAGGAGACCACAAAAACACTGCAGTTGCAATTGCAAAAGAGCTGGGAATTGCAGAGTCCATCGAGCAAAGTTTAACAGGCGCAGAAATAGATGAAATAGCAGATGAGGAATTTTCAAAGAATATAAATAATTATAGAGTTTTCGCGAGAGTTTCTCCTGAACATAAGGTTAAAATAGTAAGAGCCTTTAAATCACATGGTAATATAGTTTCTATGACAGGTGATGGTGTAAACGATGCACCATCCCTAAAATTTGCTGATATAGGCGTCGCTATGGGCATCACTGGTACAGATGTTGCTAAAGGTGCAAGTGACATGATATTGACAGATGACAACTTCACAACAATAGTTCATGCTATTGAAGAAGGAAGAAACATTTATAATAATATAAAGAAGGCAGTCATTTTCCTATTGTCTTGTAATTTAGGAGAGGTTATAACCGTATTTTTATCCATTCTGTTTTTCTGGCCTGTGCCTTTGCTGCCAACACAGATTCTCTGGATAAATCTAATAACAGATACCTTGCCAGCTATTTCTCTTGGTATTGACCCAGGTGACAAGGATGTTATGAAAAGGAAGCCAAGAAACCCAAAGGACAGCTTTTTTGCAAACGGTGCAGCCTTTAATGCTATCATGGGTGGAACACTAATTGGAATATTAACTCTATTGGCGTTCTATTTTGGGTTAAATGAACATGGATATGCATTAGGTTCAAAAAATATACCTGAAGACGTTTTGACATATGCCAGAACAATGTCCTTTGTTGTATTAGCGGCATCCCAGTTACTTTATTCATTATCAATGAGAAGTGCCACTAAGTCCATATTTAAAATTGGTTTGTTCTCTAATATGTATTTGATTGGTGCTATAATTGCTGGGTTTATTCTACAGCTTGGAGTTATATCCATACCTTTCCTTGCCAATGCATTTAAAGTGCATAACTTAAGTGTAATGGACTGGGGAATTGTAATTTTATTTGCTTTAGTTCCTCTTACAGTTAATGAATTATTTAAGCTAGTAAGGTCTTTATTAAAAAACAAAGAAGAAGCCTAGCATTTTGAGCTGAGCTGTGCAAAGCAAGTCTCCTGTAAATTTCCTGTAAAAAAGGTTGCTGCAAAATAAATTTTGTGGCAGCCTTTTTTAATTTCCCGAAAAATAAAAATCAATTAAGTAGGGGTAGCTGAACTATAGCAAACAGAATGAATTTTAATTGTACTTTTATAATTTTCCCAACCATATTCCTTACCCATTCAGCAAGCCCTACTTATAGTAGCAGAGTAGTATTCTAGTCAGGATACTTGTAATTGCTTCTGGATTCAACAAAAAAAGGATAGTAGCCTCTTGAGAGCCAAACCATCCTTTAATTATCTTATATCATTTTAACGTTAACTCCAACGGAGTTTAACATTTAAGCATTGCAACTCATTGAGTTTTCAATACTTCTTACCATCTATTTCCGCCACCGAAGCCTCTGTTTCCGCCACCGTTTCCGCCTCTGTTTGATCTCTGTTGCTTTCTAGCAGCTCTGCAATCAGGACATCTTTGTGGTTCGTTTTCGAAACCCTTCTCTTTGTAAAATGCCTGTTCACTTTCTGTAAATGTGAAAGTAGCACCGCAATCCTTGCATGTAATAGTCTTATCTGCCATTTTTATATACCTCCTAAAATTTTTTTGGGATTTAAAAATGAGTAAAGCCCGCTCTTAATAAAAGGAGGTTTGTTCAAAAATAAATAACCCATTAGTTATATAACTAGCTTTTTAAGCATAACACATTTAAATTATATTTGCAATCCCTTAATGTTAATATTTCCCACGATTTTATTTTTAATCTTGTAAATCAATCATTTAATGTAGAAATTAACGCAACCTTGCTCGATGGAGTATGATTTTTTCAAATACATCGAACTCAAACAGGAGTGGCTTTAGTAGTCAGTACCATCTATTTTATTTACATAGGTTTATTTTATTCCATAGTAACTTTTAATCATTTTAACTATCTTTTTCATTGTTTCAATATCTGTTTCATTAATTATCAGATTTAAATTTTCTGATTTATCTGCTGCTTTCCTTACCTCCAATAATAAATCATCATCACTTTTTGTGCCTTTATAGAGAAATACCAGGTTCAAAACTACCAAAATCAATTCAAATATTGTTTTTACACATTCAATTAAAGGCATAAAATCAAAGCCGAACCCATCTTCATATGTGATTAAGTTGTTCTCAATAGGTATATTATTTTCAATTGAGCTTTGTATGGCTAATATCTGATCATCATTAATATAGCTTAGTTCATTCTCCCAAAATTTATCTGCAACTGATTTGATTATATTCCAATCGATTCTTTCATTTTCCATTTATATCTCCTTTCAACTGTTAAAAATAAAAACTTAACAATATAATATACAATAATAAAAATAAATGATATAACGATTGCATTTAAAAAGCTTATATTAAAATTAATAAAGATTGGGTTATTGATGTTAATAAGAGGCGTCAGAATTAATACTATAATCAATATCATCATATAGTTATTTAAAGGAGAAATTCTATGAATATATGTATCCGTATTCACTTTGTCCAAATAGTCAATAATTAGGGTTAGTTGAACTTTCTGCATTAAGCCTCTGAATGTCTTTTTGTCTTTTAGCTGGTTTAGCTTTATTTTCATAGGGAACTTAAGAATATCAGCAGCTTCCTTTTTATCAATAGGAGTGCTTATTGCTTCAAGTATTTCAATTGCAAGGTTATTTGCAATTATTTCTGCGTACATGGAGCACCAGACTTGACTGGCAAATAGAACAACACTTAGTATAATTAAAAAAACAGTTTTAAAACCGAGTCCAATAAATACTAACGAAAAAACAGGCATAATTACACAGATTATTCTTATTAATAAAATAAATATGCGTAGGACATCATTGCCTATACAATGTGCCAATTCATGAGTAATAAGTACTTGCTGCCGCTTACTTTTCAAATCCGCTTTTTCAGGGATTATTATATAAGAAACCCAGTTAGAAATCGGCATAGACATGTACTTGGCTAGTCCGCTGTTTAAAGATTGCAGAAATACAATTTCCTTTGTTTTTGCCAGATTTTCAATTTTATGCTGTTGATATTTATATAATTCTTTCTTTATTTCTAATGTAAAATCTGTATCTTCAAGGACCTTGTATTTCGACTTTGCCAGATTTTGCGTATATTTTTTTATAAATAAAATGTTATTAATAATTACAGCGTTAGAATTAATGAATGAATCCATATAAATTGCCAATATGACAAGTTTTAGAAAATTAGTATTTATAAATGAGAAATAACAAATTAAAAAAGTAACCCTATAAAGTAAAATTAAGGCAATTAAAATTTGAAAGGAATCAAAAAAAGCCACCTTTATCTTATCTTGTATTTTCATAAAATAAAAAATCCAATCCACTTTTATTTTTTAATATTATTTTGTTCATTATATTTATTTAATTCGCTTGTTAACGTACCCGATATCATTGAAATGATGGCTGCATCATCGATATATCCCGCAACTGGTATGTAATCAGCCACCAAATCAATTGGCAAAATAAAATATAATAAAGCGACTGCTATTACTGCAAAAGTTACAGAATCCAACTTGTAATTTCCGCTTATACTATCCTTAAACATTCTGTACATAAGATGAACATTATCCTGCAAGCCCTTAAACAACCTGCCCACTCTGTTAAATGCCTTTTGAAAGCTATTATCGTTTATTTCATCGAAATCTTTTCCTTCAGTAAATTTAAGCATGGTATCATATTGACGTCTTCTTTCACTATCGCTTAAAACATGATATGCCTCATTTAAGCATTTAGACATTTCTTCAGCTTTCTCAAGGTTGCTTGGATTTTTATCAGGATGCCAAATTTTAATTTTCTCGTAATAAGCAGACTTAATTTCCTGAAAATCAGCTGATTTATCTATACCCAAAATCTCATAGAAGTTTTTGTGGTCCATAATACTCTCCTCCAAATAAAGCTAATAAATTCTTATTCTATATATACATGTAAAATCCTCCTTAATTTCTAATAAATTCTATTTAAGTGTATTAGAACTTACATTTAAATAGTATAAATCTGTTGTGTCAAATACATTTCCTGCATAGCCATATAGGCTATTTTCAGCTCTGTCTTTACCTTCTCCTGATGTGTTATAATAGAGAGTTTCAATCTTGAATTGACAGAAAAAAGCTAATTGTATGGATTAGTAACTTTTATCAAACATTAATTAGTACTTTTACTGTGCTACTTCTAATGTATCGTCAAAGTCAACCTGAAAATATCCATCCTTCTCCATAGCAATATGTCCCGACTCATAGGGCTTATTATCTATCGTGAAAACAACCTTGTCAGAATTGTAGTACTGACCCAAAGTGTTTACGATGCTTTGAACTATCATTTTTTCATAATACGCACCAGCATTTATTTCTTTTAAAAAAGTATTATCTAAATCAAGATAAACCATATTATCTTTTAAATATAAGCTATTAATTTTTGTATTTGTTGTAACTGAATTTCCCATTTTATCTTTAATCAGCTCTTTGTATGCTCTTTCTAATACTTGTTTTGTTGTATCATTAGTTTTGAAGCTTACTTTTTTATTTTGGTAAACAATTTTGTTGTTTTTATCAACATCAGGATAATAAAAGTTAATATTTTGTATAAACGATGCATTTTCCTCAATTTTACTAAGAGATGAACTTATTTCTGCTCCCTCAGAATTGAATATAGATTTCACCAAACCAATATTCTTTGCATAATAATCAACTGTCTTTCCATTTGAATTATCTGTAGTTACCTCAATAGCTTTATAGCTGCCAGAAGGTGTAGTTATATCAACAGAAGTATTTGTAATGGTTCTTACACTTGAATTATTTAATGTCCAGGTTGTACCCTTTACCAACGGTTCCATAAGTAAAATTTCATTTTCATTTCCACCTGTCTCTAAAAAGTTCTCTCTGTAATAGGTTTCGCCTCTGAAAAATAATTGAGTAAGCTTACTCTCCTTTATTTCAAGCACCTTAACTATTTCTGAACCGCCATTATTGACTCTTTGCTGAACTTTATTTCCTGAAGTATAGTCAATATACACGTCATAAGCAGCATATTCATTGCCTTTGCCTTCATATACATACTTGACGTTTTCTTTTATAGGAAAATAATCCTGCACTTTCGCCTGTGCTTCTAAACTGTTATAATTTTTTGAAGTACAGCCTGAAATAAGAGCGATAAAGATAACTATAGCAAAAATTAAAATATGTTTTTTCATAATAAATAACCTCCGTACCAATTTTGAGCAAAAATGCTTAAATCATCAGTTGAAAACCACTCATTTAGCAAAGCTAAAAAAGTATTTCTCTATGGCTCCTCCTCATTCTTTCAAGTAACTCCGTTTACATTTATTATTAAATTAACGCGTTGTGCTAATTATTTTATTAACCTTGCAGGTAAATTTAAAGTACTGGCTTACTGGTACGTCCGTACAAACTTATCAATGGTTTGTTGCCAAAATAATTGCTTAAATTATTATACCCTTATTTGTTCTAAAATAAATCAATACTCAATTTGAAACTAGGAAATCAAGTCAATAATACTATTTCGTTTGCTTCATCGCCGCAAATGCGGCTATTAAAATGTAATTCCACATTTTTGTATAAAAACCTACCAAGGCACAACCTAAAAACAGCTTCCTTTTATTATAGAAAGCTGCTTTTAAATTTATGTTTATATTATTAAATACCGCTATATCGTTGCTTACTTCAATTCTTTTTCTTGCTCTTTTTCTACTTTGATTTTATCTACTTTTTCTTTAATAGCCTTTACCAGTGTATCTTCAGGTACACTATCATTTATAAACTGATAATTATTTGTTCTTTTGGTTTTACCGTTTATAATCTTCGTGCTTCCTTGAAGAGGATTGATTGGTGAGCATGGAACTTCCCATTCGGCTTCTTCATAGCTTGCTAAAAAGAGGAGGTGCCGTTCACCGAGCTGATAATATTCTGAGCCTGATTCCATTTCCACATACTCTGTGCCTTTATATTCTCCTCCATATTGCTTTACTTTAACAATATCCCCTGATTTTATATTTCCTTTAATTGCTTTATCAACTCTGAATTGAGAAACGGTAAATACCTGAGTCAAGCCACTGGATGATATTTTTATTTCTTCAGGTGGGTTAACCTTGATAACCTCACCTACAAGAACTAAATTTGCTCTGCTATCAAGCTCTTCATAATTAGTGTAATATGTATATGAGCCCGAAGCTATCAGCCTATTTAATGATTTGCTTGGTTTGTTGTCGCTTAAGTTGACTATTTCGCCAAAAGATACCTTTGTAAAAACTTCAACGGACTGCATATTATATGCTGTTAAAGTTATTAGTATTGCTGCTATAGCTATTAGCGGTATACTTAGTTTTTTAGTAGTTTTAAATTGTGACATTAAATTCCTCCATCAAACCTTTCTTTCATCCAATCCTCAAATCCGGATTCATCTTTCCCTGATTCTACATACGCTGAATAGGTATTGTTTAAAACTGTTTGAGTATTTGGATGCTCTAATCCCAATACTTTAATAAAAACATAACATGCATTCAAATACCACTCCAATGCCTTGGCGTAATCTCCTTGGCGATGATAGACACCTGCGATGTTGTTGTATGTAGTGGCAGTATCAGGATGCTCCTTGCCCAGCAACTTTTCACGGGTAATCACAGCCTTATGGTACCACTCCAATGCCTTATGGTATTCTCCTTTACTATGATACACTATAGCAATATTGTTATAGGCTGTGGCGGTTGATGGATGCTCCTTGCCCAGAACCTTTTCATAGATATTCAAAGCCATATGATTCCACTCCAATGCCTTAGCGTATTCTCCTTGGTGCCAATACACTAAAGCGATGTCGTTGTATGTGTCGGCAGTATCTGGATGTTCCTTGCCCAACACCTTTTCACAGATGTTCAAAGCCTTATGGCACCACTCCAATGCCTTATTGTATTCTCCTTGGCGAATATACACTAAGGCTATGTTGTTGTATGTTGCTGCGTTTAATGGATGCTCCTTGCCCAGAACCTTTTCATGGATAGCCAAAGCCTTATGATACCACTCCAATGCATTGGCGTAATCTCCTTGGCTATAATAAACTGAAGCGATGTCGTGGTATGTTGTGGCAGTATCTGGATGCTCCTTGCCTAGCACCTTTTCACGGATGTCCAAAACCATATGATTCCACTCCAATGCCTTAGCGTATTCTCCTTTGTGCCAATACACTAAAGCTATGTTGTTGTATATGGTGGAGGTTGCTGAATGCTCCTTGCCCCACTCCTTTTCATAGATATTCAAAGCCTTATGATACCACTCCAATGCCTTGGCGTAATCTCCTTGACTATAATACACTGAAGCGATGTCATTGTATGTAGTGGCAGTATCTGGATGCTCCTTGCCCATCACCTTTTCACGGATGTTCAAAGCCTTATGGCACCACTCAAATGCCTTAGGATATTCTCCTTGGCGGATATATACTAAGGCTATGTTGTTGTAGGTAGTGGCAGTATCTGGATGTTCCTTGCCAAGCACCTTTTCATTAATAGTTAAAGCCTTATGGTTCAACTCCAATGCTTTGGGGTAATCTCCCTGCCGAAAATACACTAACCCCATGTTGTTGTATATAGTAGCGGTTGATGTATAATCCTTGCCAAGTACCTCTTCACAAATTGATAAAGCCATTTTACTATATTCCAGTGCCTTATCATACTCGCCCTGGTTTAGATGACTTACTGCTATATTATTAAGTAAATCCCCCATAATCTCAGTTTTTTCATTTTTAAATTCATCAATAACAGCCTCAGCGATTTTCAACCTAACTAAAGCAGTAATGTAATCATCAGTCCCTTTTATGTAATCATTTTTTGACATATTTTCAATCAATTTCATGTAATCATTAATTGAAATAGTGTTTATCTGCATCCTAATGGATTCTTTGACTATATCAGGCATTATATAACTGTTTTCAGTTACACTAATCCAACCCAGCTCATTGAGTCTCATCAAATCTCCGTTTTTACATTCTATCCACTTTCTAATATCTGTCGGAATTTCCATGCTTGGTAAAATTGCAAAGTTCTTAAGAATTCTCTTTTGCTCTTCACTTACATTGACAAACTCAAAAAGTGTTATTAAGTGCTGGGCAATGGTTTTTGCCTGCTTTGAATGATTAGTTTCAATAAGGAGATCCGGATAACCGAAACCATATCTTATTAAATCATACAAATACTCTAATAAATCATAGCCCGGTACATTTGCTGATTTTGCCAATAACTCTACAGAAAGCGTATGGCAGCTTACCAATTTTACCAGCTTTTTAACAGTTTCTATTTGAGCTCTTGATTTATCAAACTTGTAATATTCATAAAAAACATCAATGCACTGTTCTGGACAAAGAAATCCGATGTGTATAGGAGTGAAGTCCTGCATATTATTTGACCTTCTTGATGTCATAACTACTCTAGCACAAATTCCTAAAAGCACTGATAATGAGGGGTCATCTGAAACAGTATTATTGACATTATCAATAAATAAAATTGTATCAGACTTAGAATTTGCCAGAAATTGCTCTATGAGTTTATATCTTATACTTTCATCCTTAATACTGTCAAAAATATACAAAGAGCTTAACAGACTCCTCTTTAGGCTCTCCTGATATTCTATCCACGCAATATGCTTGTATTGGTCTTTTATGTTGTGATATACTTTTCGAGCTATTGATGTTTTTCCTATTCCTCCCAGTCCATTAACCAGCACAATATTCTTATCATTTTCAATAAGTTTTTGCAAATCACTAACCGTACTATCTCTATGTAAAAGTTCATTTCCCTTCGGAGGAGGATTTGTCAACTGATGCAATCTGACATCATCATCGGAAGTCTTATTATAATATCTATCTGCTTCTTCCTTAATTTCATACAGCATTTTTATTATTTCTTTTACAATAGTGTTTGTCTCACCTGATTCCACATCTCTTCGATATTCAAACATTTTATCACGAAATTCATCTATAAACATAAACTCAGAAATAAGCATGGTCGCAAAATCTTTTATGCGGCTATCATTTTCACTTGCCCCGGTTTGTTCAGATATATACAACAGAATATCCCGAAAAAGCTCTCGGGTAAGTGCTTTTTTGTCTATTATATTCTTAAGCCCCATGACTCTATCGTTGCCTTCATTAAAAAACTTCTCAAATAGTATATCCTCACCATTTTTTTCTTTATACTCTATTAACAGTCTTTCACATAATAAATCAAAAGTCTGGTTTTCATTAAATCGGCGATTAAAACTATTAACCTTTTTGAATGCAAGTTCAAGTGCTTTTGAAATTATAGTTTCAATTAGTATTTGTTCTATCATAACCGCCGCTCCCTAGATATATAAATTTCAAAAAATCTTCATTGGTTAGATTCTTATATTAGCCACAATACTGCTTTAATTATATATTTAGCATTTGCTTACATCAACCATTTTTTACACATATATCTATATTGTAATTTTTATTCAATACTATATTTATTTTTGCTCACTCAAACAGTTATCCTGTTCTGAAATCATATAAGTCATCAATACTTTAACAAATCCATTTTTTACAAAACAAAAACATGCAACCTAATTGATTACATGCTTTGATTCTCTATGTTTATTTTGTTTTAATTATCAGCTTATATAGACAAAAGACTGAGGAGCCGCCTTTATTCCATAATAGGACATTTCCTTAGGGCTTTCGTATTTTACAATATCCTTTAGCTTATAGGCTATAGCTTTTTCTCTTCCGTTATAATATTTTTGAAAAAAGATCTCGTTTATTCCCGAACTTTTACTTGTTTTTTGCCACACATCGGTCGGGCTTCCTTCCAATATTTCCTCAACAACTGCTTCACCTACTACTTTCATTACAGGAGCTGTTGAATAAATTATTATTTTATCAATACTTTCCTTACATTTTTTCTTACGGAATTCATATTTCTTTGTTCCATTAAAAATATTTTCAACATGCTCAGGATTAATCGATAATAATATCTTGCACATTTTTACCACCCATTTCTAATATACATTTAAACTGCTCTTTAGATAACTTATTTGTATATAAAAAGCATAGCCGCTTTTAACGACTATGCTGTAAATAATGCTTTTTATGCCGTAACAATATTTTTAGCAGCCTGTAAGCCAAACTTCTCAACAGCATGTTCACGCATCTTGTACTTGAGAATCTTGCCGGCAGCATTCATTGGGAATTCTGTTACAAAATCAATGTAGCGTGGAGTTTTGTGTTTAGCCATATGTGAACGAATGTAATCCTTTAGCTCTTCCTCAGTCAATTCCATACCTTCCTTCAATATAACACATGCCATAATTTCCTCACCATACTGCTGGTCTGGTACACCTATAACCTGAACATCCTTAACCTTTGGATGAGTATATATAAAGTCCTCAATCTCCTTAGGATAAATATTCTCACCACCACGAATAATCATATCCTTCATACGGCCTGTAATTTTGAAATTGCCGTTTTCATCACGTCTTGCAATATCCCCAGTATGCAGCCAGCCATCCTGGTCTATTGCAGCTGCAGTTGCCTCAGGCATTTTGTAATAGCCCTTCATAATATTGTAGCCTCTGGCAACAAACTCACCATCCACATTGTCTGGTAAATCTTTTCCTGTTTCAGGATCAACAATCTTACATTCTATTCCCGGCAACGCCCTTCCAACTGTACCAACTCTGACCTCAACAGGATCGTCAACACGGCTCTGTGTGCAACCTGGCGAAGACTCAGTTTGCCCAAATACAATAGTAATCTGAGTCATGTTCATTTTTTCAACTACATCCTGCATAACCTTTATAGGACAAGGGCTGCCTGCCATAATACCTGTTCTCATATGTGAAAAATCCGTTTTTGAGAAATCTTCGTGCTCAAGCATTGCAATAAACATTGTTGGAACCCCATTAACAGCAGTTATCTTCTCCCTGTTAATACAGTCAAGACCCTTTTTAGGAGAAAAAGCAGTAATAGGTGACATTGTAGAACCATGAGTCATGCTGGCAGTCATTGAAAGCACCATTCCAAAGCAGTGAAACATTGGTACTTGAATCATAAATTTGTCGGCTGTAGATAAATCCATACAATCGCCTATGTTCTTACCATTATTAACAACATTATAATGAGTCAGCATAACACCCTTTGGGAAGCCTGTTGTTCCTGAAGTATACTGCATGTTGCAGACATCGTGCTTGTTGATGGCAAATGCACGTCTGTAAACCTCTTCAACAGGTACCTTTTTTGCTAAAGCTATAGCATCCTCCCAAGTTAAGCAACCCTTCTGCTTTGAGTCAACTGTAATAATGTTTCTCAGGAACGGCAGACGTTTAATGTGTAATGGTTTTCCTGCCTCAGCAGTTTCCAGCTCAGGACAGAGTTCCTTTATAATACCCACATAATCTGAATCTCTGTAACCATCAATCATAACTAACGTGTGAGTATCCGATTGACGAAGCAGATATTCAGCCTCATAAATTTTGTAAGCAGTATTAACAGTTACAAGAACTGCGCCTATCTTTGTAGCTGCCCAAAATGTAATAAACCATTGAGGAACATTTGTTGCCCATATAGCCACATGATCGCCAGGTCTTACCCCTAATGCAATTAAAGAACGAGCAAAGGTATCAACATCATCACGGAATTCAGAATAAGTTCTTGTGTAGTCCATTTCAGTATAACGGAAGCAATATTGATCCGGGAATTCATCTACCATGCGGTCCAGTACCTGTGGGAAAGTCAAATCAATAAGTGCATCCTTTTCCCATACATATTTTCCCGTTTTAGCATTATTATCATAAAGATGACCCTTTGATACGCTTTTTTCAGTAAACTGGCCCATGTAGTTTATGAAATTGGGGAATACAATACCCGCATCACTAAGCTCAGACGCCCAACGCTTAACCCATTCAAGAGAAACATAGCCTTCATAATTAATTGAGCGAAGAGCAAACATAATACTTTCGATAGGCAAATCCCCCTCACCTGTCATACGGTATTTAACTGTTCCGTCTTCAACAACAGAATCCTTGATATGAACATATTTTATATAAGCACCAAGGTTTTGCACAGTCTTGCCAGGCTTTTCATCAAAAAATCTATATGGGTGATGAACATCCCACAATGCAGCTACTGCATCACTTTGAGCATTTTCTAGAAGCTTGCAAAGACGTTCAGTATCTGCATATACACCATTTGTCTCTATTAGTAATGTTACATTATGTTCTTCTGCGACAGGAATCAAACGCTTTAGTGCTGCTAGAACAACCTCATCATCAACCTCTCCAGTCACGTGTGGTTCTAAATCTGCAAGTATTCGTATATACGGTGTTCCCAGCTTTGATGCAAGTGTAATATATTGTACGAGCTCTTGATAATTTTCTTCTTCCTTATCAGCAAATTTTAGACAATTGCCTGAAGACAGACAAGGAATTTCTAGGCGCAGTTTTGAGAGTTTTTCTACAGTTTGTGGCAGCTGGCTTTCAGTAAATGGCTGCGCCTTAACAGCAAAAATTTCTTCACCTAAACCACGAATTTCAATACCGTCAAATCCCAGATCCTTAGCCATGGAATAAATATCTGTCCAACTAAAATCTGGACACCCAAGTGTTGAAAAAGCAATTTTCATAAATTAATCTCCTCCTAAAATTTTATTTTGCTGTTTAAATGTCAATTTGTAAATAAGTTAAAATATAATCTTTATTTTATTGACTGCTGCTGTGTCCAACTTGTTACGAGAACAACAAAAAAGCTTTCATCTCCAACATTTCTGCTAGAGACGAAAGCTATTAGCCTCCGTGGTACCACTCTTATTGGTATTTGCATACCCACTCTGCGTCATCTATCCAAGTGAAAAATGACCTCTCTTTATAACGGCGAGAAACCCGTTCATTCCTACTTGCTAAAGCTATATATTTGTACAGCTCCTAGCTTTCAGATGAAAGCTCAAGGGTGAGTTCACAACCTACTCTGTGTACTGTCTTTCAGCAACCGACAGCTCTCTGGAACACTAGGATATAGCGTGTTATCCCTATCAATGCATTTTAACGTTATTAAGAATATCATAACAAAATCCATTTACTTTGTCAATTATTTAGTGTTTAAATATCTCAATTTCTGTCAATTATTTTCATATATTTCTATTTTCTATCTTTTTTCTAATTATATTTTATTAAAGCATTAGTCAGCAATATTATAACTAAACATAATCTAGTTCACAGCTTATCCACTTTTCAAGAATAAATATAGCAGTGGATTATTTTATACACTTATACACCTAGTTTTCCAATTTATGCTACTTTATAAAACAGCATACTTTAACTTCTATGTATGATAAGCCTTAAAAGTGCTCATTCATATCTTCATCATTAGAACCAGTAAATTTTTCTATTAGCTGAATTTTTAACCCGTTAGGATCTAAAATATTTATGAACTTAACATGTGGATTTGGTCTAAAGGGGCCACTTTCAATTCTAACTCCCCTTTTCTCTAAAAATTGCATTTTTTCACTGACAGATTCTACTTCAAATCCTAATGATATGTTTGACCCAAAATTGACTTCCTTGACTGTTTCATTATATATAAGCTCTATATTTGTTTCACCATCACCCAAAAATACAATTTTTACTCCAGCCTGAGGCTCCAGTCGTCTAACTATTGGAAGGCCTATTATATCCTGGTAAAAGCTGATAGACTGTTCTAAATTTTTAACCGTCAATGTACACCAACAAAATTTCATATGCGTGTTCCTCCTTAAGTAGTTTTTAAATTGAAGTGTAACCATTGCATCTAATTTTAAGCACAACTCAAATTATAGTTTATAACGCCTAGATTCAAAATGAAATTTTTCCATTGAAAAAAATCTCATTACATCAGCGGCGTGTAAGCGAGGCTGGGAGATATTCTCACCGTCTGAAAACCAAAGTGGTATCCGCCACTTATAGAAGTGGATACATTTTCTTGTCTCGTTATAAACGAATATATTCCCTTGCTTATAAATTACTTTATGCATTGCTAAATATAAATATTCAATCAGCTTTATCAACTTTCACACTAATATTTGTTATGACGTTGAATAACAGTTGAATGCTTTGTAAAGAAAATTACTTTCTTTTGCCAATTAGTATATGATAAATAACAACTTTATTGAGCTAGAATATAATTAGAATTCTTGCACAGACTACAAACTATTTATATGCTCTACAACTATTCAAAAACATAACTAGCTAAAGATTCTCTAAATAAATTTATAGACTTTTTTAAGCTGTCTACTATATATCATACCATGGATAATACTGGTATTTAACAACAATTTCAATTAATAAATATAATTAAATACCAACCTATAACTATTTAAAGCACAATTAAAAGTATATTACATATTATGTTAATTGATTTATTATATTCTAAAATTGTATTGCTTATACTATATTCTACCATATTATTTCATTTCTCGGCAACTAATAACATAAAAAATTATATTTTTTTATTATTGATGAATTATAGAGGCAAAGTCTAATATATTTTTCCTGAATATACTTGTAAGTATTTGATAAAAATATAGTCAATTGCTATCTTTGATAATTAATTTGGTATCAGCAGATAAGTTGGGTTCCAATATATACTTTAAATAATATACAAAGTTGCGGAGTGATTATAATGTTCACAGACAGAAGATTAACAGAAGCATACAACAATGCCAAAGTAGAGTATTTTGACAATACTTCTAAATATATATTTTTTAGTGATTTACACAGAGGTGACGACAGTGTATCAGATGAATTTTGCAGAAATCAAAGCCTTTTCTTGCATGCTCTTGATTATTACTTTAATCAAGGCTATGTTTACGTTGAGGCAGGTGACGGAGATGAACTCTGGGAATATCCAAAATTCAAACATATAAGACTTGCACACAGCGATGTTTTTTTAGTTATCAAAAAGTTTTTTGATGATAAAAGGTTAGTTTTGCTTTATGGAAATCATAATATTTATCTAAAAAATAAAGCCTTCGTCAAAAAAAATTATTACAACTATTACGATGAATACAATCAGGATTATCATGAATTTCTTAAGGGGCTTGAACCTTTTGAAGCACTACTTCTAAAAAGCTCCTCTACAGGTCAGGAAATTCTAACTGTCCATGGTCATCAGGGTGATTTTATTAATGATCAATTTTGGGTAGTGGCGATGTTTTTTTTAAGATACTTCTGGCGATTCATGCATGTTGTAGGTTTCCAAAACCCATCTAGCCCCGCAAGAAACATGTACAAAAGACACAAAATCGAAAAGAATTATAAGAAATGGATTGAAAGACATGAAATGATGCTAATTTGCGGTCACACTCATAGACCTAAATTTCCAAAAAGCGAAGAACTGCCTTACTTTAATACTGGCTGCGGTATTCATACGAGAGGTATAACGGGTATAGAAATATTAGGGGGTAAAATATTAATGGTGGATTGGAGAATTCTAGCTGACAAGGATGGAGTTCTTCAGGTTGAAAGACATGTTATGAGAGGCCCTGAGCCAATTGAGAACTTTGACTTTAAAAGCAATCATTTTGTAAATTGAATACTTTTCATTTGATAAGACTCCAACACTGATAATTAACAACAGAGAAAGTTAAAATTAATACAAGTTAATTACCAATTTCAAAAGCATAAATTAAATTTACAATGCATTAAATTATGTTATAAATTATCGAAATATAAATATTATACAAATTTTACATCATTTTTTAGCTTTTTTCTCAATTCAGCCTATAACATATCTAGAACAAATCATAAGTAAATGGTATAATTAATACAACTATATAAACGAAAGAAGATAATGATGAATAAGAGTTTTAGTGAATTGGGCATTTCGCCCCCAATATTAAAAGCCTTAGAAGAAATGGGCTTTGAAGAACCTACTGAAGTACAAGGCAGAGCAATACCTCATATTTTAAACAAGGAAGATTTAATTGTAATGTCAAAGACAGGCAGCGGAAAAACCGCTGTTTTTGGTGTCCCCATGCTGCAGCTGACCGATTGCAAGGCATTAGAACCACAAGGATTGATTCTTACTCCCACAAGGGAATTAGCTGTACAAATCGATAATGATATTAAGCAATACTCAAAGCATCTAACCCACAGAACAACAGCAGTGTACGGGCAGCATAGTATAAGTATTGAAATTCAAGCTCTTGCCAAGGGCACTTCTATAGTTACCGGAACTCCCGGACGTGTATTTGATCACATACAACAAGGCAATTTAAAAACAAAAAGTATAGGCTTTTTAGTACTTGACGAAGCTGACAGGATGCTTGATATGGGCTTTCTGGATCAGGTTGTAAAAATTATCAAAACCATTCCGAGAGAAAGAGTAACCTTGCTATTTTCTGCAACAATGCCTCCTGAAATGCATAAAATATGCAGAAACTATATGAAAAATCCTGTGACTATTGAGATTGAATCACAGACTATGACTGTAGATACTATTCGACAGATATATTATCGTGTGAATAATAATGAGAAAAATACACAATTAAACCGCCTGCTTATGCTGGAAAGGCCTGAGAGCTGTATAATTTTCTGTAATACTCGTTTTGCTGTTGACAGAGTTCAAAGCTTCTTATCACGAAAGGGCTATTCCTGTCAGGCATTACATGGTGACATTCCACAGGCAAGACGTCTTAAAACTATACAGCAGTTCAAGCAGGGTGAGTTCCCTCTATTAGTAGCTACTGATGTTGCAGCCCGCGGTATTCATGTAGAGAGTTTATCGCTAGTTATCAATTATGATGTTCCTATAGATAAGGATAATTATGTACATAGGATAGGCAGAACAGGCAGAGCTGGAAATGATGGTCGTGCTCTGAGTTTGGTTTCAAGTGACGATATTATGAGTCTATATGAAATTGAAGAGCATATTGGAGCAATGATTGCCGAAGAGGAATTGCCATCAGAGGATGTCTTAAATGAGCAAAAGGCTCAATGTGATGAATGGATTAAATCAGTATCACACAAGATTAAATCAGCTCCTCGTTTATCTAATGATGCCCATATCAGAGAAAACCGCAATAAGCCGTCTCGAACTGCATCAGGAACAAATACCAGGAATGTTCACAATAAGCATTCTCACGATAAAAGTAAACAGCCATATGATAAGTATAGCAATGCTAAATCAACGAATAATGCACAGAGTAATCTGACTAAGAATGAATTTAACGAGCGTCAAAAGCTTGATCGTAAAGCTAATTCCAGTAAACGTACAGCTTTTGCTGGCAAGCCAACAGGCACAACCCCTGTAAAGCAATATCCTACTGATAGCAAGATTGCATCTGGCAAGGTAATTCACAGCAAAACTGTCAGCACAAAAGGCCGTATAGGAACTCCAGACAGTAAAGCTGCTGCTATTTCAAATAACCAGTCAGCACATGGACACTCCACTGCTGCAGAAAGCAAAGTAACCCAGTCAAATAAAAAACCTCTCCTCAAGCGAATTATGCAACGTTTGTTTGGGAAGTAGGAAGGTGTATATGTGACCACACATATAACAGATTGTATTCGTAAATCAAAACCAAAACCGAGGAAGTCGTAAAGTGCTTTCTCGGTTTTTGATATTTCATAAATTATAGCGTTCTAATTATTATTAATTCTAACTACTTTTCCATCTCTTTTTTATCATTACCACGTATTATTTCTATCGAATTTCCAAATTATAAACTACATATGCAATCAACAGCCAATCATAAGGAGTAAATAACAATGCTGCAATTGAAAGACATCACAAAAACCTATACAACTGGTGATTTTACACAAGTCGCATTAAATAATGTAAACCTTTCCTTCAGAAAAAACGAATTTGTTGCTATCCTTGGGGCAAGCGGTTCTGGCAAAACCACATGCTTAAATGTTATAGGCGGTTTAGACCATTATGATAGCGGTGACTTAATTATAAACGGTAAATCTACCAAATATTTTAAGGATGCCGATTGGGATGCTTACCGCAATAATAGCATAGGTTTTATTTTTCAAAGCTATAACCTTATTTCTCATTTGAGTATAATTGATAATGTAGAAATGGGCATGACACTAAGCGGTGTTTCAGCTAAAATAAAGCACAAAAAAGCCTTAGAAGCTCTTGAAAGAGTTGGACTTAAGGAACATATTCACAAAAAACCAAATCAGCTCTCTGGCGGTCAAATGCAGAGAGTTGCTATTGCACGTGCTCTTGCCAATAATCCTGACATAATTTTGGCTGATGAACCAACAGGTGCGCTAGATACAACTACAAGTGAGCAAATCATGGAGCTTATTGAGGAAATTGCCCAAGACAAGCTTGTTGTTATGGTTACTCATAATTCTGAGCTTGCTGAGCGATATGCAGACCGTATTGTTAAATTCAAGGATGGTATTATGGTGGATGATAGTAATCCCTATGGCTCAGTGATTAAAGAGCTTGGCTATAAGCTAAAAAAAACAAGCATGAGCTTTTTCACCGCTCTTAAGTTATCCGGCAAAAATATCTCTACAAAAATGTGGAGAACTGCACTCACAGCTTTTGCTTCAAGTATTGGCATTATCGGGATAGCATTGGTTCTGAGTCTTTCTTCTGGATTTCAGCTGCAAATTGACAAGTTTCAGAAGGATGCTTTGTCGGAATTTCCAATTATAATTTCACAGTCCGCAATGAATATGGATGAGGAAACTATAAACAAAATGAGGGACATGCGGAATACGCCCTTAGCCAGTCAAAAGGAATACACAGCTGATAAAAAGGTCTTTCTTTATGATCCCGCAGAAATCTCCATTGCCCATACAAACATTATCACTGAAGAGTATCTTGATTATATTAAAGCAATTAATCCCTCTATTTGCAACAGCATAGGTTATACAAGATTAGTTGGCATGAATCTGCTGCGCCAGATTAATGGCGAAATAAGACCTGTCTCTATGGCAATAGGCATAAATGTTGCCAGCGGTGGTGAAATGGATATGCAGTCCATGTCCTCAAGCATGACTAATATGACCAGTATGAATGGAATTGGTCTGACCTCCTACCCAGAAACACTGGGCAAATCAGCAGAATCCTATTTAGAAAAAAATTACGATTTACTTGCAGGAGAATATCCTTCTGATGAAACAGGTCTGGTGCTTGTGGTTGATAATCAGAATCGTGTGGACTACAATGTACTTAAAAATCTTGGATTTACTGCTGATAATGTTGATAGCATTGATTTTGAAAAAATAATTGGAACAGAATTTAAGCTAATTGACAATGACCATTATTATACTGAAACCGAGCTAGGTAGCTTTATTCCAGATAATGATTATGACGCTATGTATAACTCTAAAGACAGTATTACATTAAAAATATCAGGAATTATCCGATTAAAGCCAAGCGTTTCTCTAGGTGTTCTCGGCAATGGAATTGCCTACAGCGACAAGCTAGTTCAGAGAATTACTGACAATGCAAATAGCTCCGAAATAGTTATTGCTCAACGTGAAGCAGACTACAATGTTA
>JAEZIB010000155.1 GCA_023416275.1 Bacillota bacterium
CTTGTAAGTTTTCCGCCTCCACTAAAAACAATTTCACCTGACGCGGTTGCACCTGATGCAGCTGTCCCTGTTGGATTAGTCTTTCCATCATTATTTAATTCAAATGTTGTTCCATCAGTGCCAGAAACTATGTCATATGCCCATGTAGTAGTAGCAGCAGTTTCGTCAACACTTGTCTTTCTAAAATTCACAGATAATTGATGTGGATTGCCCAAGCTATCATATACTGTAAATGGAACTGCGAACTGAGGCTTCGTATTAGCTGTATCTTGTTCTGCATAGGAAGCATTTAAATTACCAGAAAATGCTGCACTTGAAGTTGCTTTAGCTGCAATTATCTTTTTATTACCATTATTATTATCAGTATATAAATTTATAGGTTCAACTGGGCTTTCTGTGTCAAATGAGCCATCTGCATTTTTCTTCTGCCAACCATATACACAATATCCACTACCTGAAACAAGATTTCCTAGCTTGTCCAAGCCAAAGTTACCTGCTCTGGTAAATTTGTAGGTATCGGCACTTGAGCCTCTTACTATAAAGAAGCCATCACCTGAAATTGACAAGTCCGTTGCATTATCAGTTCTTTCTGAACTTCCAGTACTCATCATAGTATCTATAGATCCAACACTTGTACCAAGACCAACCTGCATTGGGTTAGTACCTCCTCTGCTTGTTGCAGAATCAGGTGCTGAAGCACCACTAAGTGTCTGGTTAAATACTTCCTGGAAGGTTACTCTGCTTGACTTAAAACCAACTGTATTTACGTTTGCAACATTATTACCTATAACATCCATTCTTTGCTGGTGTGCTCTTAATCCAGAAACACCAGAAAACATTGATCTCATCATAACTTTTTTGACCCCCTCAATTATTTAAGGTTTTTGTCGTTCCATCCGTCATTCAGGAACGTTATTCAGCCTCCCAATAGGGTCCAGCTGATTTTTACTACTATGCAAATATTGCACCGTCAATGTTTGTAAAAACATTATCTTTTAACTCATTATTGTTTACTGCTGTAATTACTGTTTTACTATTTACATTTACAACAAAAGCCATATCATCCAGAATAACCAAAGAGTCCTTAACGCCCTTTTTTTGAGCCATAGAAACTGCATTGTCAATCTTATCCTTCTGAGTCTGGGTTAAATCAATATTTCGTGCCTGCATTCTCAATTCGGCATGTTTTGAAAATTTGACTCCAGTGCTCTTATCAATTGCTTGTTGAAGAAAATTTTCAAATCCAACTCCTGCAGCAGCATTATTAGTACTTCTGACATTATTGGTTTGGACTTTCCCAGTATTTAAAGGCGAATTTATTATTCTGTTTGAATAATTATTATTTATAACCATAACTCACCTTCTCTCATTGCTCAGCTGTTGTTTGTGATGCTGCTTTCTGAATATTGGCTACACTGTCAACAGATATATAAACATTATCAAGTACTCCTGTTATATTGCCCTTATCATCGATGCTATAGCTCTGTAATGTAGCTGTAACAGGAACCTTCTTGCCATCCTTATCCTTAATAGTTAATTTAACCTGTTTACCAATATTTTCTTCTAAATACTTTTTAGTATAATCAGGATCTGTGCTTTTTGAGCCTGTAACCTCTGCAATATTAACATTTACGTTATTCAAAACAGCATAGTCCTCAGTAGCTCCTTTTTGAATCTGTGTTACATCACCGTTTAAATAAATCAAGTTACCATTAGATGAGTCATATACCGCACCCTTGACCTTATACCCTATTAAGCTTGTATAGTTGGATAAATCTGAATTAGCATAACCAATATCAACAACTTCAGATACACTATCAATACTAACATCCTGATCATCTACAACTAAGTAAACCTTACCATTGTTCATTTTAACAGTGGATACTTGTCCTTGAATAGTTTTTACTTCTAAAGTATCTTCATCAATAGTATTTGCTGTTACATACTTGCCAATTAAACCAAAGGCTTGAGAATTAGTCAACACACTATTCATATTCTGCATTTGCTCTAAAGAACTAAACTGCGCCATTTGAGCAATAAATTCCTTGTCATTGGTAGGTTCTAATGGGTCCTGATATCTTAGCTGTGTTACTAAAAGATTCAGAAAATCATCCTTACCTAAGTCACCGCTAGTTTTTCTTGAATTAGCGTTTCGTTCTGTCCTTGCTATAATTTCATCAACTGAACCGCTTATTCCGCTTGTTGCCATGTTTTTTCACCTCCCATTTTTAAGCTGTAAAATTAATGGTATTTGTCTCATTGCCATATTGTGCAAGTCTTTCAGGCAATGTATCGAAAGCGTTGTATCCAACCTTGTCAGTATTTGTTTCACTACCGCCAAATTTGATACTATTATTCTTACTATTGCCTTGGTGAGCATTCTGTTGATTGTAATTGCTTTGCTTTTCTTGTCCAACTTGAACACTTACATTGTCAATAGACAGTCCCTGTTTTTCCAGAGAATCCTTCAATAATTGCATGTTCGTTTCGATTATTTCTTTAACCTGATGGCTCTCAGCAAAAAACTTAGCTGCAACAATACCTTGCTCAGTCACAACCTTCAATTCAAGCTTACCTAAGTGATCTGGCTTTAAATGAATAATCATCTCCGACTTATCCTGGCCAACAATAACCTTTGCTTGCTCAACAACCTGATTTATTACCTCAGAAGTTCTAACTGGCTGTGGCATTGAAAATTCTGCTTTATTAACCTGTGTTTGGTTATTAACAGCATTAATTTTAATATCACCAACTACCTGTACGTTTTGCTCATTTTGTTGCTGATTCTGGGTATTGTTTGCAGCTACTTGATTATTTATAATCTTTGTATCTGTCTCTGCCTTAGTAGACTCTGAATTTTCAGATTTCTCTTTTGATTTTGAATTATCTGCTCCAGCTGATTCTTCCTTTGCTTTACTACCAGCAACCTTTTCAGAACCCTCTTCTGTAATTGAATTAATATCAGTAGAAGCATCTGTCTTTAAATCTGCTTGTTCTACACTAACAACACCTTTAGTATGAGCTCTCATAGCTTCAACGACTTTGGATATTTCGGAAGTAACTGATTCTGAGCTTACCTCGACATTCTGAATCAATTTATCGAGCTTTGCCTTAATGTCTTCTGCAATCTCTGAAAGGTCAACGGTTTTTATATTATTAATAGAATTGGTTTTATCTCCATTGCCATCAGACATAGCAGTCTCAAGGTTTGATACAGCTTCATTATTATTTTCTGAGCCAAGTTGTTTTGGTATTTCCACAGCTAAAGTACTCATCATTGCTTTCTGTGAAGCATTAAGCTCTAGAACACTAGCAAGCTTATCCATAAATAATGACAGCTTATCTACATTTTTTAAATCTTCTGCACTAAAGCCAAGTTCATTTGCAAGCTTGACTACCTCTTCTGGCTGTATTCCAAGCATTTGTGCCAATACATTAATTGTTTCATCATTTGTCTCTGAATTACTTTTTAATTCTTCAGCTTGTGAATCAACATTTTTTATTGTAGCAGAGTCATTAGCATTTTCTATAGAGCTATGTTTTGAATTAATAGATGTATCCCTCTCCACGTCTCTATAAGACTTATACTTTACTTTTGATTCAGAGTTTTGGGATATATTAGTGTCTCTTCTGGATACACTTCTATCATTTGAAACTCTTGAATCACTGTTAACAGTGTTCTCAAAAACAGACTTAAATGCTGTATCAGCAGCTCTTTGAGAAGACCTGTTCTTTAAATTCACAGCATTATTCTGACCTTGAGAAAATAGTAATTTAGATGTATTACTGTAAGATATCATTTTTTCGCCTCCTTTCGTACATATTAATTAATTTATTGTAATGCAGCACACTTAATGTAATGCCGCTAATTACCTTTTAAACTTGTGAAAACTATCATTTCTTTGTAGCTTTTGCAGCTTCTACATTGTAAACCTTTGCAAGCTGCTCTGAAACATTGGCAGCAAATGCTGGAGTCATTTCAGCAAGAATTTCTCCAGATGTATTTTTATTAAGGTTTTTTAGTATTTCAACAATTAAGGTCATCTTACCTGTGCCCATCTCTTCCATAATTGTAGCCACAGAACCCGCTTCCATCTCTTCATATATTGAGCAGTACTTTTTGACATCAGCACTAATTTTTTCATCTTGCAAAATATCCCCATATAATTTAGCCGCAGTTTCAGGATCTATTTTTTCATAATAAGCTTTAAACGCAGCAGTATCTCCTTTTGCAATAGCATCGGAAACGCCTTGGAAATCTTTTTGTAATCTATCATTATCTGATATAAGCTTTAACTTTTCTTTTTCAAGAGCATCCATTTGCTGTTGAATTAGAGATGAATTTGTATCCTTAGCAGATAATTGTTTATTTAATTGTTCTAATTGACTATTTAAATCATTAACCTGTTTATCCAATTCTAATTTGTCTGCTCTTAGTTTTGAATATTTTGCTCTAACCTCTTCTTCAGTCATATTTTTTTCATCTTCAATATCTGGCTTTTCAGGCAGAGCCATTCGGAGTACTGGTATATTTTGAATGGTATCTCCCATACTATCAGCTATCCCATTCACATTATTCTTAATAGCAAAGAAAAATACTCCACCAATGATTAGAACCACCAATAAAAGCGCAGCAAGAATAGAAACTATATAAAACAGTGCTCCATTTTTGGTTTCACTTTTTC
The DNA here is from genome assembly GCA_023416275.1 of Bacillota bacterium. Classification (GTDB taxonomy): domain Bacteria; phylum Bacillota; class Clostridia; order Acetivibrionales; family DSM-1351; genus Ruminiclostridium. The sequence goes on from JAEZIB010000155.1 coordinate 4,686, forward strand.
CTGAGCCTTTACCTTTGCCTTTATTGCCATTTTGGCTTCTGCTAAGATTTTTAAATGCTTCATTAATATCTATATTAGAATTTTCAGTATTATCATTTTTTGTCTCAGCCATTTTGTTCTCCTAATCGCTAGATGTCTTTAAACTTAAAACTGTTTAGTTCGTCTATTCCAAGTTGTTCTGCTTTGTTTTGTTCTTTAATGTATTCATCAAATTTTTTATCTTTCAATTTATCTAATACCTTTCGTTCCTGCATTGCTTTAATCAGTACTTCTCTATTTGTATCGACATTGTGTTCTGCAATATTTACATTTTCTTTTTGATTAACAATTTTTTCTTTCATTAATGATAAATAATTATTATATAATCTTACTCTATATACAGGTATTCCTTCATCAACCTCTTCAGTTAAGCTATTAATTGATGCATCATTCTCATTCTTCAGTTCTTCAAGATAAACCTTCTGATTTTCAAGCTCCTTTGTGGCACGGGCAAGATTATTCTTGGCATTATCCTCCATCTGTGTTTTTAGTTTTAAAACAGATTCCAGTCTGAATGCGAATTTATGCATTTCCTCTTAGCCTCCTAAAGCTTATTTAAGTAAGCTTAAAACATTATCTCTCACTTCATCAAATGATACTTTTTGTCCTGTTTCCTGCTGTAAAAAATCGGTTATTGCGTCATTGTATTTAATAGCATAATCAATTTTTTCACTGCTGCCTTTTGAATATGCACCGATATTTATCATATCCTCAGATTCCTTGTATATAGCCATGGTCTTTTTTATGTCCGATGCACACTTTTTTTGTTCTCTATCTATAATGTCACCCATTACCCTACTTACACTTGCTAAGACATCTATTGCAGGATAATGATTCTTATTGGCTAAAGCTCTTGACAAAACAATATGACCATCTAATATACCTCTTGCGGTATCTGTAACAGGCTCTGTCAAGTCATCACCATCTACCAATACAGTATATAATCCTGTAATAGAACCATTTTCATCTGTACCCGCTCTTTCCAATAGCTTTGGAAAAACTGAAAACACTGATGGAGTATATCCACGAGATACAGGAGGTTCACCAATAGAAAGTCCAACTTCCCTTTGTGCCATTGCATATCTGGTAAGTGAATCCATCAAAAGCAAAACATCCTTACCGCTATCTCTGAAATACTCGGCAATTGCTGTTGCAACCAAAGCACCTTTCAGTCTAACTAGTGCAGGCTGGTCTGATGTCGCAACAATTACTACCGATCTAGCTAAACCTTCCTCTGATAAATCTTTCTCAATAAATTCTCGAACCTCTCTGCCACGCTCTCCTATAAGTGCAATTACATTTATATCAGCCTTTGTATTTCTAGCAATCATTCCCATCAATGTACTCTTACCAACACCACTACCAGCAAATATACCAACCCTCTGACCCTTACCCACTGTTAGCAATCCGTCAATAGCTTTTACTCCAAGTGGAAGAGGCTCTGAAATTCTTTTTCTTGTCATAGGATTTGGTGGTTTGTTCATTGTTGAATAATTAGTTTTAGTATTTATGGGACCTTTTCCATCCATAGGGCTTCCTAAACCATCAAGCACCCTTCCAACTAATTCTGGTCCAACAGCTACCGACAGAATCTCTCCATTAGCAGAAACTATACTACCAGGAGAAATTCCAGTCATTTCACCTAATGGCATAAGTAAAACCTTATCATCCTTAAATCCTACAACCTCTGCTTTAATTGGCTCTCCCTTTAAAACCTGAATATTACATAAATCTCCAATACTTGCTTGTGGACCATCAGACTCTATAGTTAGCCCTACAACCTTAGATACCTTACCAATATACTCTATATAGTCTTTTGATTGTAATTTATATTGATACTTATTAAGGTCTATCATAAAAATCTGACCTCCTGCACTACCGATGCAATGATTTTTTATAAAACATAAGGTACACATGTAAGCGTACCTTAATCAATTTTCTCACCTAAAATACTTCTAAAATCATTCTCAATCTTTTCTAATTTGGTATCAGCACTAGCATCAATACTTCCAAGGGAAGTATCAATTATGCAACCACCCTCTTTTAAGGACAAGTCTTTTTTTATTTCAGTTTCCTCAGACCTTTCCAGCATTGATAAAAGCTCATCTTTATTTTCATTTATATAATTAAAATCCTGCTCATTTAGTCTTAAAACTGCCTTACGGTCTTTTGAACACTTTTCAAAGGCATCTTTAACTAAAAGTAAGATGTTCTGTTTGCACTCCAACTCTTTGCTGATAACTTTCTTTGCAATTTCTAGAATAGTATTTACAGCATCTGACTCTAAAGAATCAAGAACATTTTTATACTCCAAACCTGCTTGTTCCTTAATGCTTTGTGCTTCTTCAATCAATTGCTCATACTCCTGCCTTGCCTGAGTAATACCTTCATTATATCCTTCTTCTCTTGCTTCATTAGTTACTTTATTTATTAGTTCTTCTATCTCAAGGTTTGCCTTAGATAGTATATCTTTTGCCTCAAGAAGTGCTTCTTTAACAATAAGTTCTGCTTCTGTCTTTGCCTTGTTAACTATTTCCTCTCCAATTACCTTATAGTCAATATCTTCAACCTCTTCCGTCTGTTCTTGTTCTAAATTCTTTATTCTAACAACCGGTGGTTGATAAGTTATTGGATTTAAAATTTGAAAAGGCATACCAACACTAACTTGATGATTTTTGAATATTTTGTTATTAGACAATTATTTCATCTCCTCCGCCTCTGGAAATAACTATCTCACCAGCATCTTCCAGTTTACGTATTATGTTAACAATCTTCTGCTGGGCTTCTTCAACATCTTTAAGTCTAACTGGTCCCATAAATTCGAGATCCTCTTTAATCATTTCACTTAGACGTTTAGACATATTTGAGAAAATAAGCCTCTGAACATCATCCGTTGCACCCTTAAGAGCAACTGCAAGCTGATTATTATCAACTTCTCTAAGAAATCTTTGAATAGATCTTCCGTCAAGAGTAAGAATATCTTCAAATACAAACATACGTCTTTTAATTTCTTCAGCTAAATCAGTATCTTCAATTTCTAATGTTTCCATAATAAACTTTTCTGTTCCTCTGTCAACGGAGTTAAGGATATCAACAATTGACTGAACTCCTCCAGCAGCAGTATAATCCTCTGTAACTAATGAAGAAAGCTTCTTTTCCAGAATACGCTCTACTTCTTTTATTACATCTGGTGATGTTCTATCCATAGTTGCTATTCTTCTGGCAACATCAGCTTGCTTATCTTGTGGTAATGCTGAAAGTACTACAGATGCTTGATGCGGTTTTAAATAAGCTAAAATCAAAGCAATTGTTTGTGGATGTTCCCCTTGAATAAAATTTAACAGCTGTGTGGGGTCTGTTTTACGAACAAAGTCGAAAGGTCTAACTTGTAATGAAACAGTCAGCTTATTTATAATATCAACTGCTTTCTGTGAGCCCAGCGCTTTCTCTAGAATATCCTTTGCGTAGCCAATACCACCTTCAGCAATGTATTCCTGAGCGAGACAGATTTGATAAAATTCATCAAGAACTCTTTCTTTCTCCTCTGGACTAACTGATCTAATATTAGCTATCTCAAGAGTTAACTGTTCTATTTCCTCTTCTTTTAAATGTTTAAAAATTTCAGCCGACTTATCAGGACCTAATGAAATAAGCAACATAGCTGCTTTCTCTCTTCCGCTGTATTCAGCCTTTGAACTAGCTCTAGTCAAGCTCTTCACCCCACAAAAATATTATGTCTACTTTTATTATATCAAACTCCACAAACTTAACTTATTCGTAGTCATCAGTTAACCAATTACGCAACAATTGAGCAACAGCATCTGGTTTTTGCTTTACAAACTTCTCTAACTGCTTTTTAACTTCTGATCTTTCTTCCGTATCTATTTCAGGAACCGGATCTTGTCTCAAATCATTAATATTGTATTTTGGCGAAATCATCTCATCAACACCAGCGAAAACTGGCTCTGGCACTGTTTTTTTGCTTCTCTTCGGAATTGCAATAATAACTAATGCAATAAGCATTAATAGTAACAATACTAATAAACCATACTCTGATAATAAGCCTTTTATCATTTCAGCTGTCGTTGGGATTTCTTCGACATTTGGCTGTACCTTTAACTTTGTAACTGCAATATTTTCAACAGGTATGCCTGTCGCTTTACTTGCAAGATCCTGTACCTGCGCTATTAACTCATCTGTTAATTTTGCATCATCAGCAACTCTATTTCCATATAACAAAGTTACAGCAGCAGTGGTCTTTTCTGGAATAACTTCTCCCAATGATTTTTCACTTTGCTTTTCTAACTGATTATAGGTATAAGTCTCTTTAATATTTGACTTTTTATAGGATTCAGCATCAGTAGAACCATTCGGATAGGTTGGTGTTGTTCCAGGATTTGCATCCATACCAATTGTTCCCCCCGAGGTCCCATTAGTGAGTTCCTCTTTGAGCTCATCTTTTGTCAAGACTGCTCCGGAATCCATATCATCTGGGTTTGAAATTTCTTTTGATGATTGAGTTAATGTGTCAAAATCGAGTATCGGGTTTACAACAACTCTAGCTGTATCAAAGCTATCAAATTGTTGACCGTTGAGCACATTTCTAAGATTTTTTTCTAGATCTGTTTTTACTTTTAATTTCATTTCGTATTTTGTAGATGTTTTATCCATAGCATCATCTGCTTCTGAATTTAAAGGATTACCTTCTTCATCTATAACAGTAACGTTTGAAGGATCTAGTCCCTCGACACTACTAGCAACGACTTTTACAATACTTTCAGCCTGTTTAGGAGTAATTTCTCCACTACGGGTAATGACTACAGACGCCTTAGCATCTTTATTACTGGTAGAATCTATAAACAAAGTATCTTCAGGTACAGATATCGTTACACTTGCATCCTTAACATTTTGAATAAGCTTAAGCTGTCTGGCAATATCTGATTCATCAAGTTCTTGCCATATGTGCTTCTTATCACTCTCAGTTGTATTTATTTTTATGTTACCAAGAGCATCCGCAAATGTTAACCCGTTTTTGGGGTAACCAGCAGTAGCCAATTCTAAGTGAGCATTATCGCTGTCTTTTACATCAACAACTATACCCGTTTTATTGTCAGTCAACTTGTATGCAATTCCTTTTTCGTTCAGTATCTTCTGCATTTCAGCAACATCTGTCGAATTGGCATTTTCTATTACTGTAGTATATGTTGGTCTTGTTAGCATATATAAACCCAAACCAACAGCAACTGTAACAATACCCACCGTTATATATATTCTGACTTTTTGAGATTTCTCCAAACCCTTCCAAAAGTCAATTATCGGTTTAAGTATATTAGATAAGAATTCTGGCAAAACTACCACCCCAATATTGTATTAATTTATCTTTAGTACAGTATTTAACCCCTTTGTCAATCATAACACTGTATTAAATAGTCAATTGCAAAAGCTCTGCTTTTTGCTATATCTGCATTCTCATAATTTCTGTATATGCATCCACTATTTTATTTCGTATTGACATAGTGAATTGCAAAGCTATACTTGCTTTCTCACCAGCAATTAATACCTCTGGAATATTATCTGTTTTTCCTAATGCAAAATCTTCTTTCAATTGAGCTGACTGATTTTCCATGTCAGTAACCTTCATAAGAGCTGAGTTTAAATATTCACCAAAGCTAACCTCAGTCGAATTAGCCTTGTTAACATCACTACCTATTCCAATGTTGTCTGGTATTAACTGTTTTATCTGTGAAACGCCATCAATTGCCATAATACCCTCCCACGCCCCATTTAGGCACAAAAATGATGAAACTATAAGTGCAGAGCCTGTGCTTCGCTGAGCTTAAACCACTCTCTTTCAAGCTAACCCAATATCCTCTATATGCAATATTAGCTTCATTAATAAGGGCTAAGTATAACAAATTCTAATATTTACTTACCTATTTCTAATGCTTTCATTGCCATAGATTTTGTAGCATTTATTGAAGTAACATTAGCTTCGTATGATCTTGTTGCTGATATCATATTCACCATTTCTGTAACAACATCTACATTTGGCATATTTACATAACCATCTTCATCAGCGTCAGGATGACCAGGATCATATACCTTTTTAAATTCTGAAGTATCCTCGACAATTTTTGTTACTCGGACACCTTGGCCATTTGACAATTTGTCACTGGCAGTCGCCAATACATCAGAAAATGAACCTGCACGCTCCTCAAATAATACATCTTTTCTTCTATAAGGAGTCCCATCCTCTGTTCTAGTTGTGTTTACATTTGCAATGTTTTGAGAAATAATATCCATTCTAACTCTTTGGGCAGTTAATCCTGAAGCCCCGATATCAAGTGAACCAAAGAAACCCATTATTTATCATTTCCCTTCTCTAATAACATTTTTTATTTTACTGAAGTTACTATTTATTAGCTGTACCAAAGCATTATATTTTATTGTGTTTTTCGCTAAATAAGACATTTCACTGTCAATATCAACATTGTTTCCATCAATACGCATTTTGTTATCTGAGTTGTCCTCTATAATAGTAGGCTGAATATCATCCTCACTATTCATATTAGCTCTATTTAACGAATCAGCAAAATATTGTTCAAATGCAACATCTTTTCTCTTATAGTTCGGAGTGTCTACATTTGCTATGTTCTGTGAAATAGTATCATTTCTAGCTAGAGATGCATTAAGTGCCTTCTCCATTATATTACTCTTTCCATATAACCCCTGAATCAAATCAATCACGCTCCTACAAGATGTAAATGTGCAAACACATATTATTAGATAAATTTTAGCATACTAAAAATAAAAAAACAACAAATTAAGTTGATAATAGGCGATAATAGGACTAATTACTCACTATTTTTCATAATAATTGTAAATTTGTTCCACTAGTTCTAGAGATTTTTGTGCTATTTGAGAATTTCTTTTCCTTTTATCTCTAATACTGGTATCAGCGCCAATGAATAAACCAAAATTAACATTCATAGGTTGGAAATTTTTCACGCTGGAATCAGAAATATAATGGCTTAAAGCGCCAATAGAAGTATTAGCTGGAAAAACCAGATTTCCCTTATTAAGGCATTTGGAGCAAGCATTTATTCCTGCAACAAAACCTGAAGCTGTTGATTCGATATAACCTTCTACTCCTGTAATTTGACCAGCAAAATAAATAGAATCACTGTTTATCAATTTATATGTGTTATCTAATAGTTTGGGTGAATTTATATAAGTATTTCTATGCATAACGCCATATCTTACAAATTCAGCATTTTCCAAACCTGGAATTAGACTAAAAACTCTTTTTTGCTCTGGCCATTTCAAATGAGTTTGAAATCCTACTATATTATATAGTGTAGCATTTTTATTATCCTGTCTAAGTTGTACTACTGCATAAGGCTTTACATCTGATCTAGGATCCATCAATCCTACAGGCTTTAGTGGACCATACCTCATAGTATCTTTTCCTCTACTTGCCATGCTTTCTATAGGCATGCAGCCCTCAAAAACCATATTCTTTTCAAACTCCTTTACCTCTGCCAACTCAGCATTAATTAAGGCATTATAGAATATTTCATACTCTTCTCTGTTCATAGGACAATTAATGTAATCCTCTGATCCTTTTCCATATCTAGCTGCCTTGAAAGCCTTATCCATATTAATAGAATCAAACGCAACAATTGGAGCAGCCGCATCAAAAAAGTGAAGATAGTCTTCTCCAATAAGCTGCCTTATATGATTAAACATAGCTTCAGAAGTTAATGGCCCTGTAGCAATTATAGTAATATTATCATCCGGTAATCTCTCTTGTTCTCCATAAATAATTTCTATATTCTCTATATTTTTTATAGTATTAGTAATATATTCTGAGAAGCCTTCTCTATCAACTGCTAATGCCCCGCCTGCCGGAACCCTTGTTGCATCTGCTGCCTTTAATATTAAAGAATCCATTAATCGCAGCTCTTCTTTTAATAGACCTACTGCATTTTCTAATTGATCTGATCTTAGTGAATTGCTGCAAACCAACTCTGCAAAATTTTCAGAATGATGTGCAGGGGAATATTTATGAGGCTTCATTTCAAATAACTTAACATTTATTCCTCTTTTGGCAATTTGATACGCTGCCTCACATCCTGCTAGTCCTGCTCCAATTACATTTATTGTTTTACTCATGCAAACCTCCCACGTCCTATTTAGGCACAAAAATTTGTTAAAGACTTTATTGAAGAACCTATGTGTTTTTTCCCATCAAATTGTAAGCTGTAAAGAAAGCTTATACAACAAAGGTCTTCTTTATTAATAATTTTATCTTAAATACACTTGCTGAATTTTTTAAAAGAATACAACTTTCGCAGGGTAAAAAACCATCTATAATTCTCCTGTACCGTAGAATTTTTATGTGCGATGGTTGATTAAGAAGTATTAGAGTTTTAACAAAAGTAAACCGAAAGCCTATTGTGCACTTCCGGTTTTAATCTTATCTATTTCAATTACTTCACCTATTTTGCTCCCATTTTCTAATGCTTTGCCCATTACTGAATATTCCTATTTAATTTATTATATACTTATGCCTTTTTACTAGTTGTAGTTTTCTTTTTAACTGTTGATTTCTTCTTTGCTGCAGTTTCTTTTTTATCTGCTGTTTTCTTCTTTGCTGTAGTTTCTTTTTTATCTACTGTTTTCTTATTTGCTGTAGCTTCCTTTTTTACTGCAGTTTTCTTTTTTACTGTAGTTTCATTTTTATCTGCTGTTTTCTTCTTTGCTGCAGCTTCTTTTTTTACTGCAGTTTTATTCTTGACTGAAGAGTCCTTTTTTGCAGCGGCTTTCCTCTTTGTTGCAGCTTCTTTCTCTGATGCTGCTTCCTTCTTTATTGCAGAATCGGCATTAGTACTGCAGTTCTCATTACTGCAATATAATGTTATTTTTTTACCTGAAGATTTTTGAAGCATAAAAGCTCCACAGGTGGAGCAAATTTCATTACTAGGCATATCCCAACTCATAAACGTACATTCTGGATTTTTCTCACAACCTATATACTTTCTGCCTTTTCTTGTCTTTTTTATTAGCACCTTTCCCTGGCATAAAGGGCATAGCACACCCGCATCCTCAACAATGGCTTTTGTGTTTCTGCACTCCGGAAATCCTGGACAAGCCAAAAATTTGCCGAATCTTCCCTGTTTGACAACCATTAATCTACCACATTTTTCACACGGTATGTCAGAAACCTCTACAGGTAGTTCTACATTTCCAATGCTTTCCTCAGCTTCATTTAACACTGTCTTAAAAGGACTATAAAACTCTTCTAATACTTCCTTCCATGCCTTTTCTCCCTCTGCAACAGCATCAAGCTTATCCTCCATCTGTGCAGTAAATTCTGCATTAACAATGTCTTTAAAATGTTTTACCATTATTTCATTGACTATCTTACCTAATTCAGTAGGTATCAAGCATTTTTTATCTTTAATTACATATCCCCTTGATAAAATAGTAGATATTGTTGGTGCATAAGTACTAGGTCTACCAATACCTCTCTCTTCAAGTGATTTTACTAATGTTGCCTCTGTATACCGAGGAGGCGGTTGAGTAAAATGCTGTTTTGGCAAGTTGCCTTTCAATATTAGTTCATCACCTTCAAATAACGGAGGAAGATTATTAGCTTCATCATCTGACTCTTCATCCTTACCCTCTATATATAAAACCATAAATCCTGGAAATTTAATCTTTGAACCACTGGCTTTGAATAAATAATCTCCAACAGAAATATCTGCATTAACAGTATCATAAACTGCTGATGACATTTGGCTGGCAATAAACCTGCTCCAAATAAGCTTGTAAACTTTATATTGTTCAGATGTTAATGAATCCTTAATATCATCTGGAGCCAAATCTACATAAGATGGACGTATAGCTTCATGTGCATCCTGCGATGCCGATTTGTTTTTGTAAACCTTAGGAACCTCTGGAATATATTCTTTTCCGTATTTTGTGTTTATATAATTTCTAGCTTCATTTTGAGCTTCCTCAGATATTCTAGTTGAATCAGTTCTCATATATGTTATAAGTCCAACTGAACCACGACCTTTTATATCAACACCTTCATACAGACGTTGTGCAACCATCATTGTTTTCTTGGTAGTAAATCCCAATTTTCTTGACGCTTCTTGTTGCAAGGTACTAGTGATAAAAGGTGCTGCTGCTGCTCTTTTCTTTTCCTGCTCCTTGACCTTTTGCACTATATATTTGCTTTTGGCTATTTCGTCTAAAATAGCATTAACCTGTTCACCATTTGTCAGTTCAATTTTCTCTTTTTTGGTTCCATAAAACTTAGCCTCAAAAGCGGGACTTGTTTTCGGTTTTTCCAAATTAGAAACTATTGACCAATATTCCTCGGGTGTAAATTCCTCTATTTCTTTCTCTCTATCACAAATCATTTTTGTTGCAACAGATTGAACCCTGCCGGCACTCAGCCCCTTTTTCACTTTTTTCCAAAGCAAAGGACTTATTTTATAGCCTACTATCCTATCTAAGACTCTCCTTGCCTGCTGTGCATCAACAAGATTTGTATCTATTTCTCTTGGCTGCTTTAATGCATTTTTTACAGCATTTTGAGTTATTTCATTAAATGAAACCCTACATTTCTGTCCTTCATCTATATTTAAAATATGGGCTAAATGCCAAGATATTGCCTCTCCCTCTCGGTCAGGGTCAGTTGCAAGATAAATTTTCTTTGCAGACTTTGCTTCCTTCTTAAGTTTTGAAATAACATCACCTTTTCCCCGAATAGTGATGTATTTAGGCTCAAAATTATTTTCAATATCCACACCAATCTGACTTTTAGGTAAATCTCTAATATGTCCGATAGACGCTTCAACCTTATAACCCTTGCCTAAAAACTTTCCAATTGATTTTACTTTTCCAGGAGACTCCACAATAACCAGGTTATCAGCCATTTTTTTCCTCCGTGTATAAATTCTTATATTAATTTATTAAAAAATATTAATCAAAATATTTATTAAATACTTATTTATTAATTTTGTTAAACAACTACTAATTTAAACTGGATTTTATAATCTGTCAACCTTACATTAATAATTCTATATAAAATATAGTAAATTATTCTGTATTTTTACTTTTTTGGTTATAGTATCAAATTGATAATACACTACCATTAATCGTATACTAGCCTTACTATATTTATACTTCATTTTTAAATTTTTTAAGAATTCATCCTAAAGTAATTGTATTTTTTCTAAACAAGTTTGTAGCATAATCTCTCTAGATAACCATTTCTTTGCCAATCATCTATTAATCTTTGTCCTAACAACATTAATTCCTGTATATTTTTATCACTAGCATCATCAATTGCGTCCTTTCCCAGTTGTTCAAGACTGGTTTGTATACGGTAATAATTATTCCGTTTTAATAAATGTCTCAATTGATAATCAACGGTATCACTCTCTCCATCAAATATAGTATCCAAAATTGGTTTAGCCCACTTTGCTAAACCCCAGTCTTTTGCTTTATCATATGGTATACTTTTAGACATCTCTCCAGTGCCTAAAGACACCATCATAATATCATCTATGTCTTTATATATTACTTTAGCATCTGCAAATGCGCACATAGCAGGGTTATTTGCAAATACTCCACCGTCAATCAAGCTATAATACCCTTCGTTATCATTATCGATTTCTAACTTAAAAGGCTCAAAGTATGTGGGCGCTGCAGAAGTAGCTCTTGCAACTTGCCACATATAAAAATCATGATTTCTCTCATTTTTGTTTTGCGCATGCCAACTCTTAAAAAAGAATGGTCTTCTAAGTCCTAATTCATAGGAAGGTATCAAAACATGAGTTAAACAATCTGATAGTCTCGAAGTACCTAAATACTTATTTAAAAGAGACTCTATACCTTTAGAACTGTACTTTTCATCAAATAAGCCATTAAAGGAAGTTATCCTGTGTAATATATCTGACGAAAAAATTTTTTTGCCATTTTCTATATACATATTTACAATATCTTGTGCGCTATATGCAGGAATATCTTGATTATTATTTGATGGCTTAGTTAGAAAAAGAGCTATTATGCCACCTGTTGAAGTACCAGAAATAACATCAAATAATTTGCATGTAGGTTTTGATGTCATTTCCTCTATTTTAGCTAGTACCATTGCAGGAATTATTCCTCTGATTCCTCCGCCATCAATTGATAAAATTTTCACTTTATTCACATTGTACCTCTTAAAAAGATAATTTTGTCATTAATTTTACCATTAATGACAATAATAAGAAAGATATTTTTAAAAATTATGATGATTTTTTTACAAAATACTGCATTTTTATTGACCGATAGTCAACATAATAACAATTTACATCTCATCAGTTCCAATTTGTATTGGTATTTTACTATCTCAATTCAATATATGAAGTCTCATTTATAAAGTTGTATTTTTATTTTGATAGTTGAAATTTATAGTAGGGCTTTTGCTGAACGGATAAGAACAATAAATTGAAAATTATAAAGGTACAATTAAATGGTACAGCCTGTATTTAATCAAGAGTATCTATTTAACATTTTGAGCTTTGCTATAAGCACATTTCAAATATCTTACCTGGCTGTTGTGTAATAATACCTTTCATTTCTAACATAAATAAAAGATTATTAACTTCCTTTGCTGAAATATTGCTTCTTTCAATAATTTCATCAATTTGGTGGATTCCATTAGATATAATTTTTACTATACGAATTTCCTCAGTATTCAGACCTTTGAATATACTGAAATTTCTATTTCGACATGATTTAGATATATTATTTTTTGTTATATTATTATTAATTATTTCTCCATATTGGAATTCCTCCAAAATATCTTCAACATTTATAACCATTTTAGCTCCGTCTTTAATCAGTTGATTTGTACCATTACTATATGCAGAATCTATATTTCCAGGCACAGCAAAAACCTCTCTTCCTTGTTCTAAAGCATAACTGACCGTAATTAGTGAGCCACTTCTTCTGGCAGCCTCTACGACCAATACTCCAGATGAAATACCACTGATTATTCTGTTTCTTGCAGGAAAATTATGTTGAAGTGGCGGCATACCAGGTGGGTATTCAGATATGATTAAGCCTTCGGATTTGATTATATTTTCAAAGAGACCTTTATTTTCTGGTGGATATATACTATCAAGCCCACAGCCTAAAACAGCTATAGTTTTGCCATTGGCATCTAGGCATCCTTCATGGGCGATCCTATCTATTCCCCTTGCTAGACCGCTGACAATTTGAATACCTCGTAGTGCCAGTTGATATGATAGGGTTTTGGCAGAATGAGCACCATAATTTGTTGTTCTTCTTGAGCCTACAATTGCTATAGCAAAGTCATTGATTTGGAACTTACCCATATAATATAAAGCAATTGGCGGATCATATATTTGCTTGAGATTATTTGGATATCTTTCATCAAATATGTTTAGCAATTTTATATTATGTTTGACCATTAGGCTATAAATCACAGCTACTCGTTCTCTTTTCTGAACATCTAATATTTCCTTAATATTCTTAGCCGTTAAGAAATTTGTTTCTTTTAGCTCTTGTTCTGTCATAAAATATATAGTCCTTGGTACTTTATAAATCTGAAGAAGTGCCATTGCCTTAACAGCGCCTAGCCCTTGTAATGAGGACATCCAAATCCAATATTCTATTTCCTTCATACTAACCTCCTACGCCCCTTCTTGGGTATAAAAATAATGTGAAACAATTGGTGGAGTATTTTTTACTGCACATTCTTTATATGAAACCCACACTAGCAAAAACCCACTTTGTGGGTTTTTGTTGCTCGAAAAAGCACAATGTTCGCACAGATTTTGTTTTCGAAGCTCGAAAAAGCACAATGTTCGTACAAACTTTGTTTTCGAGGCTCGAAAAAGCACAATGTTCGTACAAACTTTGTTTTCGAGCTGTTCTCACAATTTTATTCTGTCAAAGCTTCTATACTGTATTGCCTCGGCAATATGCTCAGATTTTATTGATTCAGCTTCATCCATGTCTGCAATTGTTCTTGCAACCTTCAGTATCCTATTATGGGCTCGTGCACTAAGACCGAGCTTGTCGAATGCCTTCTTTAATAAATTTGAGGTATACCTGTCCAGTTCACAGTATTTTTTTATTAATGAAGGATACAGTTCTGAATTTGAATAAATCCCTAAACCTCTGTATCTATCAAGTTGTATATTCCTAGCTCTATTTACTCTTTCACGAATAACTGCAGAAGATTCTTCTGTTTCTTTTTTTGCCAAATCATCATATTTTACAGGATGCACCTCTGCATGAATATCAATTCTATCTAAAAGGGGTTGACTTAGCTTACCAAAATATTGTTGAACCATCTTGGGCGTACAATTACATTTTTTAGAAGGCTCTAAATAATAGCCGCATTTACATGGATTTGCAGCACATATTAATGTTGTTTTTGTTGGAAATGTAATACTGCTGTTTAACCTTGATATACATATTTCACCATCCTCTAAAGGCTGTCGCAATACCTCAATAGCTTCCTTGCTAAACTCAGGAAACTCGTCTAGAAATAAAACCCCATAATGTGCCAGAGTAACCTCTCCTGGCTTAATATGCTTCCCACCACCCACTAGCGATATATCTGATATAGTATGATGGGGACTTCTAAAGGGTCTCGTTGTAATTAAAGAGGTCTTTTGAGGCAGCAGCCCTGAAACACTATATATTTTTGTTATTTCAAGTGCCTCTTCAAAGGTCATCTTGGGTAGTATTGTGGGAAGCCTCTTTGCAAGCATGGTTTTTCCACTTCCTGGTGCTCCAATCATTAACAGATTATGTGCTCCGCAAGCTGCAACTTCCATTGCTCTCTTAACACTGGCCTGTCCTTTTACATCACAAAAATCTATAGAAGCATTAATACTATTAATAAAAAGACTGTCAATATCCACAGTATATGGAGTTATTAGCTCTTCTCCGTTTAGATGCATAATAATAGACATAAGTGTTTTAACAGGTAAAATATTTACATCTTTAATTACAGCTGCTTCATCAGCATTTGATTCAGGAACAAATATGTTTTTTATTCCATTAGCAGCAGCACAGCTTGCCATTGAAAGTATACCTGCAACAGCTTTAATCCCTCCATCTAAAGAAAGCTCCCCCAAAAACATATAGTTATCCAATTGGTTATTGACTATCGTCTCAGATGCAGTCAAAATCCCTATAGCAATTGATACATCATAAACTGACCCCTCCTTTCTCAGATTTGCAGGAGCTAAATTTATTGTTATTCTCCTTATCGGAAATTCAACTCCACTATTTTTAATGGCAGCTCGTACCCTCTCACGTGATTCTCTGACGGCAGTATCTCCCAGGCCTACAATATCAAAGACTGGTATTCCGTTACTGATATCTGTTTCTACAGAAACTATTCGTCCGTCAATTCCCATTAACGCACAACTGTTAATTTTTGATACCATTTAATATCCTCTTTTCATTTATTATTGACTCAACTTTTCCATATAAAAGTCTATTGGTGCTCAAACTTATCAATGGTTTGTTGCATTTATCTTTTTATTTGATAGAGCTCCTACACTTACATTTTTAAACTGTAAAAGTTGAGTTATTGAGATAATCTAATATTAAGAAATTTTAACTTGATATGATAAAAGACAGATTTACATAGATAGGCTATATTAAATAATTTTTAGTTTGAGCAAACTTTGCTTAATTGATAAATGAATTATAAAAAATAGAAAGATAACTATAAGATAGGATAAATATATCAATCACCAATTGATGCTTTGCACCGAATATGCAGACACCCACTGCATCTAACATCATTAGCAATCCTTTGTTTCATCACTGCATTTAGGACAATTTGAAATGAAAATTCATATTTTATGTGTAAATTAAAGCATTTCTTGTACATCAATTTATCTAGTTTTTAACATGAATTTCACGAAAGCAAGAGGATATAAAACAATATAAAATCCAAGTAATTTGAATAAGAAAATATGCTCATACGTTTGATTACCAGCAATTAACTATATAAATTGAGCTGGTAATATAAAACAATTAGTTATTAAGGTGTATGAACTGATATAGATAAAATTTCTTTTCAGTAAAGATCATTATTATTATTCTTAGTACTTTGAAATAATATTGAAGAAAACAGCTAGAAATAGACAAAATTCAATAGGTAAAAATAGATTTTTTAACACAATATGGATTATATCATAAAATAATTTAAAAATCACCTGTTTTTACATAAAATAATAAAAAGCTGCAAGCAAGAAGCATGCTCTTTTTAACAGTTTTATTCTAACACATCTTTAAAGTCACTTTTGGTTTTTGTGGCTAAACCTTCATTTGTCAGTACCGCTGACGACAAAATATTACACCCTCTAATAAGCACACAAAAAAGCCCATCTTAAGCAGGCTGTATAGAACTCTTATGCAATTTGCTTTACCCTTATTCTTTGTCCTTTTTGTCGTCTCTCAATAAATTTTTCAATTCATCCATAAAAGTATTTATATCTTTAAATTGTCTATAAACCGAAGCAAACCTGACATATGCAACTTCGTCCATGGTCTTCAGCTTTGACATTACCATTTCCCCTATATATTCAGTAGTCACTTCTCTTTGCAAGGAATTATGTAACTGCGTCTCAATACCTTCTACCATTTTTTCCAAATCATTTATAGATATAGGCCTCTTTTCACATGCCCTTAATAATCCATTCATAAGCTTTTCTCTATCAAAAGGCTGTCTTGACCTATCTTTTTTTATTACCATTAATGGCAAACTCTCAACCTTTTCATATGTAGTAAATCTTTTAGCGCATTTTGTGCACTCTCTTCTTCTTCGAATAGCAGAACCTTCATCTGTAGGCCTTGAATCAATAACCTTGTCCTCAATAAAACCACAAAATGGACACTTCATTTTAACCTCCACATTTTCCTGCAACCATATAATTTATATGGAAACAGGGTAAATTTTCATAAACTCATTTTACCTCATATAAGAAGCTTTGTACACCTTCATTTACACATAATTTAAAATAAATGGAATATGCTCCTTTTGCAGTAGAACAAGCTATCTATTACATTAAGGAGCATATTAAAACATACCATATTCTTTTTTCAGTGTTTTTATGTTATATATATTTCTTCATATGCATTAATGCTGTCTTTTCCAATCTTGATACCTGTGCTTGTGAAATACCGATTTCATCAGCAACCTCCATCTGCGTTCTTCCATCGAAAAACCTCAAATTTAAAATTAGCTTTTCTCTATCGTTTAATTTTCTCATTGCTTCTTTTAAGGTTATAGTCTCAAGCCAGTTTTCGTCAATGTTTTTCTCATCCTTAACTTGATCCATTACAAAAATTGCATCTCCACCATCATGGTATACTGATTCAAAAAGTGATATTGGGTCTTGAATCGCATCTAGAGCAAATACTACATCCTCCTTTGGCAACTGAAGCTCCTCTGCTAATTGAGCAATTGTAGGCTCTTTTGAGTTTTTTGTTGTAAGTCTTTCCTTAGCCTGCAAAGCTTTATAAGCAATATCTCTTAGTGAGCGGCTTACTCTGATGGAATTATTGTCTCTTAAATATCTGCGAATTTCTCCAATTATCATGGGTACTGCATAGGTAGAGAACTTTACATTGTGTGATACGTCGAAGTTATCTATTGCTTTAATTAATCCAATGCATCCCACTTGAAATAAATCATCTACATACTCTCCCCTGTTATTAAATCTCTGAATCACGCTCAATACAAGGCGAAGATTTCCCTTTATAAACTCATCTCTTGCCGAATTATCGCCCTTATGCATTCTTTCAAAAAGTACTTTTTTCTGTTCATTTGTCAAAACAGGAAGTTTTGAAGTATTAACACCACATATTTCAACTTTATTGATAAGCATATAAAAACCTCCCGAGCTATAATAACTTTGTAATATCATTATTGCCCTAGAGGTTTATTTTATACTGTTAAATCAATTAAATATTTTTCTTAAACACCTTGACAAACCTGCATCTTAAGCCTAAGACAGTTATTTAAGTCATTCTGCTGATTTCCTTTTTTAACCTGCTTATTATCCTTTTTTCTAATCTTGATATGTAAGATTGTGATATCCCCAGCATATCTGCCACCTCTTTTTGAGTCTTTTCCACCTCATTAGAAAGCCCAAATCGCAACTCCATTATCCGCTTCTCTCTTGATGACAATTTTTTCATAGCCATATTAAGTAATTCTTTATCAACTTCTTCTTCAAGACTTCTATGAATAAGATCATTTTCAGTACCTAAAATATCTGACAAAAGCAATTCATTTCCATCCCAGTCAATATTTAAAGGCTCGTCAATTGAAATTTCAGACTTAACTCTATTATTTCTCCTCAGGTACATTAGTATTTCATTTTCGATACATCTTGATGCATAAGTTGCAAGTTTAATATTTTTTGAAGGATTAAAGGTATTTATTGCTTTAATTAAACCAATAGTTCCAATTGATACCAAATCCTCAACACCTACACCTGTATTTTCAAATTTTCTTGCGATATATACTACTAATCTTAAATTTCTTTCTATCAGAATACTTTTAACAGCGTAATCGCTCTGTTCAAGCTTTTGCAGCAAGTAGGTTTCTTCATCCAAAGTCAAGGGAGGTGGTAATGCCTCACTACCTCCAATGTAGTGAACCGGAAAAAAACCTCCTAGTTTAAATTTCCTCAAAATATTCTCATACTTAATAAGAATAAACATCTTTATCTTAACTAAAAATTTCATTTCCTGTTCTCCCTTCTGATTTTGAACTAACTTATATGTATTCGGGGTAAAATAATCCTCCACTGTACATATATCCTGTTAACATTAAATTGATATCTGTCATGCAACAAGCTCCGGACCAAGCAATGCCTTATACTTTTCATTTCTTGACAATGACCTGTTATATATTCCTACAATAACATTTTTTATGCCTCTTTTATCGTCCTCGCCACCTATCTCTATAAAATCTGGTTTGAAACCAATTAGCATACCATTTTCTTTTCCCAGTGAACAAAATGGAATCAGCCTGAATCTCGAAAACCATTTTGACTTAGATATTATTGTTGTCACATAATTCAGATCATCTTCTTGAGCTCCATCAAATATACTCTTAATTTCTTGAGGCAAAAGCTCTTTTAAAGCTTTAAATTCAACTACCATAACAGGTATATTAGTAAGAGGATCTCGTAACGAATTACCAGTATCTACTAACGCCGACAAATCAATTGCTCTATTATCAAAGGATATTTTAACAGGCACCAGCAAATTTTCCTTTGTTAGTCTGCTCTGAATAACCTCCAAAAATATCTTTACTATTATTCCAACTGTAATAATAGAAAATACCAGCATACTCCATTGCGATTGTCCAAAAACGCATACAATTCCATTTCTCACAAAACCGCCCTGATGTCCGAAAAACAGAAATGCAAATGCAGCTCCTGCGAAAATAAATGTTGAAATGTAGAATATAGCTAAAGTTCTAATAAACTGCAACACCTTACGAGGCGAGAACGTTATAGCTACTATAAACATAGAAAGCAGTATTTTAGCAATAGTCGTGTAGTATACTTCTAAGTCAGGCTGCAGAATTATAAATCCCACATATAGAGCTCCGATAATAGACCCAGCTAATAAACGTAAGGTGCTCACCCTTAACCTTGAAAGTTTTGCCGTTACTAATAATATTAGAAAATTAATAACGAAATTTTCTAAAACAAGAACATCCCAATAAACCTCCAAATAAGTCCCCACTGTGCATACCCCGCAAATTGTTAAAATAGATTGTACAATACTTTAGTTACTATATTACTATTATTCAAACTTTTCTAATTTTATGCTTGTAAACTATGTCTTTGTGCTTCTATTTTGCAAGCTTTAAATTTATTTAACTATGAACTATATACTCAACTTTCCATTGATAAGTCAAACACCTGCAATTTTTAACTGAGAAAGTTGAGTTATTTACTTGTATGCAGTAATCCTGTATCACATATGTAATACATTTGTTATGGCATATTTAGATTATACTTAGCGTGCTAACAGAAGTTTGTCAAAATGAAATGTAGAAAAAGAAATATCGTATGACAAAATAGCATTGCATGTGACTAAACAGTGCAAATTGGTTAACTATTATTGCATATGGCTATTTTAAAACATATTATGCTGATAATAGCAGTCAAGGTATGAGTTTTTTCCAATAAAACAGGGACCTAACAGAAATAAAATTCTATATAAGTCCCATATTCTCTAAATAATATTTATTTAATTTGTTAATATATCTATTTTTATAGCCAATAGTTATTACCCTTTTGTATTCTTCTTTAGTCTTT
The DNA here is from genome assembly GCA_023416275.1 of Bacillota bacterium. Classification (GTDB taxonomy): domain Bacteria; phylum Bacillota; class Clostridia; order Acetivibrionales; family DSM-1351; genus Ruminiclostridium. The sequence continues at coordinate 25,127 of JAEZIB010000155.1, forward strand.
TAAAGCTTATAACTCTTGGTATAAAATGATATTATTTAAATCTATTGCGTCTTAAAAAAGTAGGTATGTCAAGCTCATTATCAGGCGAGACAGCATTTGAATTGCTCTTCTCAACATTTGAAGTATAACTGCTTTCAGGTGTTGCTTGGACTGATGCTTGCTTTGGCTTTTCAGCAGGCTTATCGAATTTCTTTAATACAGGTCCACTCTCAAAACCAGTAGCAATAACAGTTATCATCAATTCATCAGTCATAGTTTCATCAATAACTGCACCAAATATAATATTTGCCTCAGGATCAGCTGACTTTTGCACTAATTCAGCGGCAGTATTAACCTCAAATAACCCCATATCGGGTCCACCTGTAATATTAACTAAAACTCTCCTTGCACCTTCTATTGATGTTTCTAAAAGAGGACTGGAAATAGCTAGCTTAGCTGCATCTTCAGCTCTGTTTTCCCCTGAAGCTCTACCCACGCCCATATGCGCCAAACCAGAACTTAGCATTATTGTCTTCACGTCAGCAAAGTCCAAATTTACCAAACCTGGAACAGCTATAAGGTCAGAGATACCTTGTACACCTTGACGTAATACATCATCAGCCATTCTAAATGCCTCTACCATTGTAGTGCGCTTTTCTACAACTTGCAGCAATCTGTCATTAGGAATAGTAACAAGGGAATCTACAGTATTTTTAAGGTTTTCAATACCTCTCTCTGCATGCTGCATACGGGTTCTGCTCTCAAATATAAAAGGTTTTGTAACTACAGCAACTGTTAAAATCCCCATTTCTCTAGCAATCTGCGCAACCACAGGAGCAGCACCTGTTCCTGTTCCACCACCCATACCAGCAGTAACAAATACCATATCTGCACCTTTTATGGCTTGAGTGATTTCATCTCTACTTTCATTAGCTGCTTTTTCTCCGATTTCGGGATTAGCACCTGCACCAAGACCCTTTGTAAGCTTATCACCTATTTGAATCTTTGTATTGGCTTTCGATAAAAATAAAGCCTGTTTATCTGTATTTATAGCAATGAAATCAACACCCCTTAGTCCGGCATCTATCATGCGGTTAACGGCGTTGTTTCCACCTCCACCACAACCAACAACCTTTATTTGGGCAAAATGATCCATATCAATTTCAAAATCTAGCAAAGTAAATCCCCCTTTAGCTTTGGTAATAAAACTTTATTATAAATGCTGTAAATTATCACTTTCATATGACCTTAAAAAACTATAAAAATACATATTAATAATATATTATAAATTTAAATTAGGCAAGTTTAGATTTTATTGCCTAATAAAATAATTCTTTAAGCGAAATAAACAATTTCTTGAGAAAACTTTTATTTTTAGTCTTTTTATTTGTTTCAGGATTATCTTTTTTACTTATAGTGCTTGCTTCCTTATCTTGTTTTGCAATAAACTTAACTATTCCTGCTGCAGTACAATATTCCAGAGAAGTAATATCTTTAAGCTTTGGTGAGGCAACTCTAACAGGTAATTGAAAAATCTCATTTGCAAGTTGAGAGGCACCATCTAAAGAAGAAATACCATTACCTGACAATACAACACCGGCTCCATAGCTTCCAAGACAATTTTTCTCAATCATATCATGGCAAAGACTAAATATTTCACAAACCCTTGCCTCTATTACTTCTATCGCATCAGATACCATTATATTTTTCTTGAAACTCTCACTTATGTCATTTACAGATATCTCTTGATCATTTTTTATTAGGCTGGTTGCTGCCAACTGAAACTGCTTCTTTATTCTTTCAGACTCTGCATAAGACATTTTTAAGGCTATAGATAGGTCATTGGAAATATGATCGCCTCCAACAGCAAAACAGTGATTCATTACCAACTTCTCGTTTTTGAATACACTTACTTCTGTAGTTCCACCACCTATGTCAACCAAAATAACTCCCATGTCCTTTTCATCTGGCATCAGAATACATTCTCCGGCTGCAAAGCCTTCAGCTACAAGCCCATCAACTTTGATACCCGCTTTTTCAACACTCCTGATTATATTTTGAACGGATATTATTTTCCCTATTACTACGTCAAAATCACCTTCTAACATAGAACCTTTCATACCAACAGGATCAATTATTCCATCATATCCATCCACAATAAATTGACTTGGTACAACATCTATAACTTCACAATCCTCTGCTATAGGTATTGTTCCAGCAGAATAAATAAGCTTCTGCACATCCTCTTTTGTGATTTCTTTATTGCTGCTAATAACATTAGTAAAATTTCTATGCTTGATTATATTAGTATGTAGCCCTGAAATGTTTATATATGCTGAAATAACCTTTACCTCAGATTGAGCTTCAGCAATTCTGACAGAATTACGAATGGAATCAGATGTAGCATCAATGTCAATAATTATTCCCTTTTTGACTCCGGTACAAGAGGATATCCCCCTACCTAAAATTTCAACTTCTAGTGCTCTGTCAACTTTACCAATAACAGTACTTACTTTTGAAGTACCTATATCTATCCCTACAATGATATCAGACACAAAACTGACCCCCTAATATTCTTACCAAATACCCTTCAAAAGTACTTATGTTTCCTCTTTAACTATATTATCTTTTTTGAAGAACTTATTCAATACAAATCTTCTAATTAATGCAAAGTTTAAAAACAATCTATTACCAAATGCAAATATAGCTGCAAGGTATATCTGAAGACCTAATTTATCGCCAATATAAGCCAGAATGGCAGCTAAAAGTGCGTTACCAAAAAATCCTGACAGAAAAATTCTCATATCAAACTTTTTATTTATTGTTGCTACCAAACCACCAAAAACAGAGTCCAAGGCTGCAAGTATTGCAACTGCAACGTATGTAAAATACTCTGATGGAATAGTTATTGGAATAAACATACCTATTAATATCCCTGCAATTAATCCTAAAATTGGTATCATAATATCTTCCTTTCATATGTCGCATCATCCAATGCAAATTAACTTATAATTATTTTTTAGTCCTTAGGTACAAAATATGGGTTATCACTGCCAGTTGAAAAAACTATGGTACCTTTCTGATTTTTGGTAATATTGTTTGTAAATATCTGTTTAAAAACTTTCAAATCATATTCAATGTTATCAAAATCTCCGAATTCAGCATCTATTCTTCCTTCAAAATTAGCTGTTACACAATTAATATCCGAAACCTTAATGGAAGTAAGCTTTTCATAAAACTTAATTTTTGATGTTTTATCACTTTTTAATAGTATATCACAAAATGGTATTAATAACTGCAGTGGAGATTCTCCTTTAAATTTTACCTCTTGTCCTAAATTATAGCTATCCACCGATGTACCTATTATTTTAAAATATTTCTTTTTTATTTCAGAATCTTTAATGATTTCTAAAGCATATCCTTCTTTATCAATCAGTACGCTTGTCCCATTAGTATCTAGAATTGCAAAAGGAGTTCTCTCTTGAATTTTAATTCTTATTGCTTTAGGTAACAAAGGTCTGACGCTAATAGATTTGACATATGGCATGGACTCATAAACATTTTGTTCCCTATCGTTGAATCTAAAGGATATTAAATTCTTTGGTTTTTCTCCTAACATTTTAAATACATTTTGTCCTGTGATAAGCCCGGTACTATATATTATATCGTTAGATGAATACTTTTTGTTACCTGCCACTTTAATTTCATCAACTATAAAAAAAGATGAGCGCGCAAAAATAATAGCAGCAATGCTAATAATAATAGTGAGCAATAATTTTCTAATTCTTTTTGCTCTCGCACGCTTCCTTTTTGAATCTTTTGTTTTTTTGTAAACAGCATTATTTGAAGTCTTTTTCATTTGTATCTATATCCTTGTTATCTCTGCCCCAATTTCAGACAGTTTCTCTTCAACATTGTAATAACCTCTGTCAATGTGTTCAAGACCAGTAATAATAGTCTCACCATGAGCAGCCAAACCAGCTAAAATCAATGCCGCACCCCCACGCAAATCCCTCGCTACTACCTGTGCACCATTAAGTCGGTTAACACCTTTTATAACAGCCATGCGGCCATCTATTCTGATATTAGCCCCCATTTTCAGCAACTCATCGACATGTTTATATCTGCTTTCAAATATTGTTTCGATAATAATACTTGTGCCTTTGCATAAAGTTAATAATGCCATCATCTGAGCCTGCATATCAGTAGGAAATCCTGGGTATGGTAAGGTTCTGATTACTTCTACTGCATCTAACTTAGTTCCTGAGATTACTTGGATATCATTGCGCTTGATATTAATCTGACATCCCAAATCCCTCAAGACTGATGCAATTGAAATAATGTGCTCAGGTATAATATCCTTAATCGTTACATTACCACCTGTTATAGCCGATGCCACCATGTATGTTCCGGATATTATTCTATCTGGAATCACAGTATGTTCTACTTTAGTTAATTTTTTCTCATATCCCTTTATCCTAATAATGCTTGAACCAGCTCCGGTAACTTTTGCACCTATTTTTTGAAGAAAATTTTGCAAATCTATTATTTCCGGTTCTTTTGCTGCATTTCTGATAATAGTATCACCTTGAGCATATACTGCAGCAATCATAGCATTTTCTGTTGCTCCCACACTTGGATAGTCAAGATATATTTCACAGCCTTTTAGTCCGTCAGTTTCACAACTTATGTATCCGCCATTAGTATCATTTATTTTGGCGCCTAAGCTTCTAAGTGCTTTTAAGTGTAAATCAATAGGTCTTGGGCCTATTTCACAACCACCTGAATGTGTTACTATATTGGCAAAATCACTTGTGTTATTTAAGATTCGATAATGCACCATGTTTGCACAAACACTTCTATATTGACAAAAACCACTTGTGGGCTTTGGGGCTCGAAAACGCACCATGTATGCAGCAATTTTCGTTTCGAGCTTATTATACCACAATTTAATATTACCCAGCAATTGTGATATTTGAGGATATTAATGTCAATAATTATAAACAAAGTTAAATACTATAGCAGCAACTTTTTATATGCAAAAGATGATTTGTTAAATTAAAACATTATAATAACTTATTTATATGATATAATGTGTAATTGAAATGTTTTAGATATACCATTTATTGATGATTACATATTTTAGAAATTATAACAAAGGAGGCCATAATCCATTTTACACGGAAATACGGAGATGGATAATATTATGAAATTAAGACAAGTTATCTCTATTATTATATCCAAACTAACTATTTCTTTATTGCACCTTTTGAAAAGTGGCGGCACTACTCTGCCCGGAAAAGTAGCATTTAAGCTATACCCAGGTATACTTAAATCAATTGCAGAAAACTTTGAGATTATAATGGTTACTGGTACCAATGGCAAGACTACTACAACAAGGATTGTAGAAGAAATTCTAAAAAACAACAATGTAGATTACATAACAAATAAATCTGGCGCTAATCTTTTAAGTGGAATAACAACTTTATTCATTCAAGCAGTTTCAATTAGTGGAAAGCCAAAACATAGGGTTGCTCTCATTGAAAGTGACGAGGCTGCCTTTAATCAGGTAACAAAGCATATTACTCCAAAAGCTGTTATCGTTACAAACTTTTTTAGAGACCAATTAGATAGATACGGCGAACTTTATTCTACACTAAATGCTGTAAAATCTGGTCTTGACCGAATTAGTGGTAATACAACTTTAATTTTAAATGCAGATGACTCAATGTGTGCATCTCTGGGAATAGATACCATAAAACCAGTAATTTACTATGGGATTAATCAACAGGCATATCAAGGTTCTTCAGAAAATACAAATTCCGATGCTATGTTCTGTATCCTATGCAAAAATAAATATGAGTATTCAAATCATATTTATGGACATCTAGGAGGCTTCTACTGTACTAATTGCGGATATAAAAGGCCCGATGCTCATCTAGAATGTATTGAAATACAAGAAGCTGGTAGCAGCTACTCTACTATTAAATGCAAATGCTCATCCTCTTTGTCGCAAGAAAACAATGAGTTTGTCACCCGAATAAATCTTCCTGGATTGTACAACATTTATAATGCAATGTCTGCTGCTGCTTGTGGTCTTGCTTTAGATTATAAGGTTGAGACTATATCAAGTGCGCTAAAATCCTTTGAATCTGGCTTTGGCAGAATGGAAGCAATAAATGTTATGGACAAGACTATTAAGCTAATACTTGTTAAAAATCCTACAGGATTTAATCAAGTTCTCAGCTTTTTAGCTCTTGAGAATCAAGCGTTAAATACTGCTTTTTTGATTAATGATAACTTAGCTGATGGAACCGATATTTCATGGCTGTGGGATGTTGATTTTGAGCAATTGAATAATGTATCCGATAAAATTGACGGATTGATTACCTCAGGTGTAAGGGGCGAGGATATGGCTGTACGCCTCAAATATAGTGGTCTTGACACCTCTAAGATCAAAATAATAAAGGATTATCACATGCTAATTGAAGAAGGCTTGAAAAAGACACCTCCGGGAGGCTGTTTTTACATCCTTCCCACATACACTGCAATGCTTGACATTCGTAGTATTTTAAAGAAAAAGTTTAATCTAAAGGAGTTCTGGAAATAATGTTAGATTTAAATATTTGTCATCTATACCCTGATCTACTGAATACCTACGGAGACAGAGGAAATTTGTTAGCTCTTCAAAAACGGGCTCAGTGGCATGGCATTAATACAACTGTACAAAACGTAACAATTGGTGATAATTTTGACGCTTCTGCTTTCGATATTATTTTTTTAGGTGGTGGACAAGATTATGAGCAAGAAATTATCCAAAAAGATGTTCTAGAACAAAAGAACACTGAAATAAAAAATGCCATTGACAATATGAAGGTTTTTCTATGTATTTGCGGTGGCTATCAGCTTATGGGTAAATATTACAAAACCTGGGACGGCAAGGAGATAGAGTTTCTTGGAGCTCTAGATTTATGGACTGTTGGTGGCAAGGAAAGAATGATAGGAAATATTGTTTTTGAAAGCGATTTTATAATGGATAATGGCAATCCTCTTAAAATTGTTGGATTTGAAAATCACTCAGGCAGAACTTACTTAGGTGAAAATATTCGTCCTTTGGGTAAGGTCCTCTTTGGTAATGGAAATAACGGTACTGATGGTTATGAAGGAGCGGTATACAATAATGTTTACTGTTCCTATTCTCATGGAAGCCTTCTTCCTAAAAATCCTATGCTGACAGATCATTTACTGACTTTAGCATTAAAACAAAAATATAATGATTTTGATTCCCTTGGGATGTTGGATGATACATTTGAAAATGCAGCAAGAAACACTGTTATTCAAAGAATACTAAAATAAAAAAGCTGATATTTTTTTGTTAAATTTTACAATATTAAAAAAATGGTTGACTTCATTTGTAAAAACATGTTAGTATTTATTTAATATAATATTTGTAACGAAATGTGATGAATGGGAAAAGTAAATTATATGTGTCTTTACAGCGAGCAATGAGATGATGGAAGCATTGCAGGATAGTATACTTGAAGTTCTCCCACGAACAGTTGGCTGAAACTTATATGTAGGTCGTACCGGGTCTTCCCGTTATAGAAGGAGTGTATCGGATAGCTTATGGTTTTCCTGTACATGTATGAGTGGGTTTTAACCAATTTGGGTGGTAACGCGTGGATACAAGTCTTCGTCCCTATTTTATTAGGGATGAGGGCTTTTTTTATTTAAAAATACCTACTGCATAGTTCATCACGAACCATTAACAGGTATAGCAAAGCAATTAAATCAAACAAGTATTAAACGTCTAAAAATTAACTTATCAAAGGAGGTGCAAGTCCATGTCATTTCTATATTACTTATTGTAGAATGCAGGACATGGATATAATTATGATTATAGTAATGAAGCAGAATGCAACAAATCAAGATATTCAAAATGTTGAAAACAGGTTAATAGAGCTTGGGTTTAAAACACACCCTATAATGGGAGAAATAAAAACAGTTATCGGTGCTATCGGTGATAAAAGACTTCTAAATATTCACGCTGTTTCACAAATGCAGGGTGTTGAAACGCTGGTTCCGATTATGAAGCCTTACAAGCTGGCAAGCAATGAACTGCAGCAAACACCTACAATAATTGATTTAGGAGATGTAAAAATCGGTGGTAATGAAATTGTTGTAATGGCTGGGCCTTGTGCAATTGAGAATGAAAAGGATTTCGTCTCAACGGCTGTCAGTGTTAAGAACAGTGGAGCTAAAATACTTCGTGGCGGCGCATTTAAGCCAAGAAGCTCTCCATATGCATTTCAAGGACTTGAGGAAGATGGTCTCAAAATAATGGTAGCAGGTCGTGAAGCAACAGGACTTAAGCTAGTAACAGAAGTAGTTGACACCCGAGATGTAGAGCTTGTAAACAAATATACGGATATTTTCCAAATAGGTGCCCGAAATATGCAAAACTTCAGACTGCTAAGCGAAGTAGGTATGACAAACAAACCTGTTCTTCTCAAAAGGGGCTTATCTGCAACAATTGAAGAATGGTTAATGGCAGCTGAATATATAATTGCTGAAGGAAACCAAAACGTAATTCTTTGTGAAAGAGGTATACGTACGTATGAAACAATGACAAGAAATACTCTTGATTTAAGTGCCATCCCTGTAATAAAGGAAGTTTCACATCTGCCAATAATTGTAGACCCAAGTCATGCAACGGGCAATTGGAAATATGTCCCTGCACTTGCTAAAGGTGCTATTGCTACAGGTGCTGATGGACTAATAATTGAAGTTCACCTTAATCCCCCAACTGCTCTCTGTGATGGTCCTCAATCACTGAGACCCGAAAGATTTGGTACATTAATGGACGAATTGAGACTTGTTGCTCAGTCAGTTCAAAGAACTATCTAATTGATTTGTAAAATTTGACTTTTGTAATTATTAACTGGATTTTTCGTTTGAAAATTGTATGTGTTCTACCATAAAAGGGAATTTGCTTAAAACAATTGAATGAATTAGTTGTTGAATAAACTATACTAATTCATTTAATTATTTTAGCAAGCCATTGATTAATCTTCCATACATGGATTGTTTTTATTTATAAAGTTGAGTTATAAATTATATTAAAAATTTGTAAAACGTTAAGCATTAGTAATTCAAAGCATATTCCTTTTCCTTTCAGCAAACACCTATTTAATTGTAATGCTTTATATTCCATTTATAGTAAATCATTTTTTGCCATATATATATTATGCCAGACAACAGAAAAAACACCTTACTTCACATAAATATCCATTTTAATGTTATCCTGTAAAATACCTAAAATTAAAATAGTATTATCTTTAAGAAGGTGTTATATTATGCCTATGGCTTATTCTATTAAATAATTTCTAAAAGCCCTCATCAAATGGCTCCATTGAGAATTCTTGTACCCCATTATAAACAACCTTCAGATATTTTACATCGCCATATTTAGTCTTGTCTGATTCATTTAAAAGAATGTACACTGATGTATTATCATATACTTTAATGTTAATCCTATCAAAAATGTCTTTTTGCAATACATCCAAAACTGCACTTATGTTCTCAACAGCTGAATGGCTAGACTTGCTTTCAACAATTACCGGCATTTTAGAATTGTCTGGATTTAGTATTTCAACATGTATAATTCCAGGCTCAATTACATTGTCTGTAGGATATAGTAAGTCTCTTTCAAAAAGCACTGATTTCATTTTTTTTCCTCCTCATAAAATGAAATAATCCATATCTATAAAATATCATTATTTCTGTTCACCGTAAAGCTTTTTGTATATATAATTATATCTTTTAATCTTTTTTACATAGTCCTCAGTTTCTTTAAAGGGTATTCTATCCAATGTTATACCGTTGCTGCTAATATCTGTATCCTTCAACCATTTTGCTACATTTCCGCTGCCTGCATTATATGCCGATAGTGCAAGCTCAACATTTTGATTATATTGATTGATTAATTTTGAAATGTACCAGCATCCAATTCTAATATTAGTCTCTGGCTTCAGTAACATACTGCTTTCAAAATCCTTTATTTCAATTTTTTCTGCAGCCCACTCTCCAGTGCTATCCATTATTTGCATTAAACCTTTTGCATTTCTAGGTGAAACTGCTTTAGGATTAAAACCGCTCTCTGCTTTAATAATAGAATAAACAAGATTTTTATTTAAACCATATTCATCAGAATATTTCTCAACATAATTGGAATATTTGGTTGGAAACACCTGTCTTAAAGCATATCCTGCTAAGTTTACTGAAAAAATAATAAATAATATCAAGAACAAAAAAATAAAAAGTCCTTTTTGACTACTCCTAGTCTTCTTTTTCAAATAATCACCTCAAAATCAATAAAACTAAGCCTTTTTATAACTATCAGTAAATACAGAGGCTTAGTCACACTTATACTTTTCTAAAATGCTGTTAAATTTATTTTTAACTTCCTCTTTCAGTTGTAAATAATCACCGTTGTTATAAATAACAGTATTTGCAATGCTAATATACTCTTCTTCAGAAATTTGTGATTTTATTCTGGACACTGCTTCGTTATAAGTCAACCCACTTCTTTTAATAATCCTGTCAATACGCAACTCCATTCGTGCAGATACTGTCCATACTTGATCGCATAAGTCTAAAAAACCTGTCTTTATCGGTATTGGGGCATCTATAACAATAATCATAGATTTTTGTTTTGCTAGTTCGTTTACTCTAGCTTGTATTTTCTTAGCCACATGGTTATGCATAATGCAATTCAGCTTTTGAAGCATATCCTCATCTTCAAAAACCATTTCAGCCAGCCTCTTTCTTTTTAGCTGGCCAAACTCATCAACAATATCTGTACCAAATGTGTTAACTAGCTCTTCTAATGCATTTTCCCCAGGCATAACAATCTGCCTGCTGATAACATCTGCATCAATAATTTCAGCGCCCAAGTCTCTAAGTATTTGGCTGACAGTACTCTTACCGCTCCCAATACCTCCTGTTACTCCAAGTACCATTGAATCCTTATTTTGTCTCATACCAGGTTTCTCCATGCTTAACATCTACAGTTATAGGAACTGCTAATGACACCGCATTTTCCATACAATCCTTCAGAAGCTTTGAAACCTCATCTAACTCAGTCTTTTCAGTTTCTATTATAAGCTCATCATGTACCTGTAATATCAATCTTGATTTTAACTTCCTTTTTTTGAGTTCATTATAAACCTTTACCATCGATATCTTAATAATATCTGCTGCAGTTCCTTGTATTGGAGTATTCATAGCAATACGCTCTCCAAAGGCACGCATATGGAAATTGCTGGACTTAAGCTCAGGAAGATATCTTCTTCTGTTAAAAACAGTAGTAACAAAGCCCATCTCCCTACCCTTTTCAACTGTTTCACTCATATATTCTTTTACACTAGAGTACTTATTCAGGTATTCATCAATATACCTTTTTGCTTCCTTTTTAGTAACTCCAATATCCTGTGCCAGACTAAAATCTCCTATTCCATATACAATACCAAAGTTAACAGCCTTTGCTCTGGATCTCATCATGGGAGAAACCTCATTTACAGGGATACCAAATACCTTAGAGGCGGTAGTGGTATGAATATCTTCATTGCTATTAAATGCCTCAATCATATTTTTGTCACCGGTAATGTGCGCTAAAACTCTCAACTCTATCTGAGAATAATCGGCATCAAGCAGTACATAATTTTTGTCAGAGGGAATGAAAACCTTCCTGATATTTCTACCAAGCTCCAGCTTTATTGGAATATTCTGAAGATTAGGTTCTGTACTGCTAATTCTTCCGGTTGCTGTAACTGTTTGATTAAAGCTAGAATGAATCTTGCCTGTATTTTTGTCAATGACAGTCAATAACCCGTCAGCATATGTTGATTTTAATTTCATTAATTGTCTATATTCAAGTATTCTATCTACAATCTCATGTTTTTGAGATAGCTTTTCCAACACCTCAGCACCTGTTGAATATCCTGTTTTTGTCTTTTTAGCTGAAGGCAGACCTAGCTTTTCAAACAGAATAACCCCCAATTGTTTTGGAGAATTTATATTAAAATTCTCACCAGCAAGCATATAAATTTCATTTTCTAAAACAGAGATTTTTCCATCTAGCTCCTTTGAAAAAGTCTGAAGTCCTTCTACATCTACCTTGAAACCCCATAGTTCCATATCTGCAAGCACTTCAACAAGCGGTAGCTCAATACTATAAAATAACTCTTCTTGTTCATTTTCTTTAATAACGGGAGCAAAAGCTTGAACCAACTCAAAAATTACCTTAGCACATGTTGCACAGATTGTATTGGTGTCCATTTCAAGATTTTGTTCCAGCTTTTTACCGTGTTTATCATACAAATTTTCTGCAGGAGTTATCGCCTTATTCAGAATATCCTCCGATAACTCCGAAATCCTATAACTGCTTCTGGTGGGCTCTAATATATAAGCAGCAATCATAGTGTCAAAGGCAAGACCATTTATCTCTATACCAGAAGCTTTTAAATGCTTAATAAACACCTTTAGGTCATGACCATATTTCTTTATTTCCTTGTCCTCAAATATGTCCTTAAGAGCTTTTATTGCTGTACCACTTGAAAAATCCTTTGAGAATATAAAAACTGCCGGTATTGAATTATCTTCACATGTATAAATGCATAGGTCATCTACAAAGCTCCCTGAAAGATCCATGTGATAATAAACAGTCATACTTTTGCTGGCTTTAATTGCTTTAATGTACTGTTCTAAATCAGCTATAGAACTTATTTTTATGTGCTCAGTAGTCATGTTATCTAAAGCCTGTAAAGATGCATTTTCTTTTAAGCCAAATTTCTCTATAAAGGTTCTAAACTCTAGCTTCTTGAAAATATCATAAAGCTTGTCCTTATCAAAATCAACCCTAAGATATTGCTCCATACTGCAAATATCAGGCATTCTTCTCTCAATTGTAGCAAGCCTTTTACAAAGAAAAGCCAAATCCTTATTTGCCTCTAATTTCTCACGAACGCCTTTCTTATCAATTAAATCTATATTTTCATATATCTCTTCTATACTGTTAAACTTTTTAATTAATTCAAGAGCAGTTTTTTCTCCAATTCCAGGAACACCAGGAATATTGTCTGAAGGGTCTCCCATAAGTCCCTTTACATCAATTAGCTTAATTGGAGTCACACCATATTTTTCAAATACCTTCTGAGAGTCATACTCATCTGTTTCAGTTTTATTTCCTCTTGTAACTGGAAGCTTAATTCTTGTAGTTTCTGAGGCAAGCTGCAAAGAGTCTCTATCACCAGTTAATAAAATAGCTTCCATTCCATTTTCTTCTGCACATAGAGAAATAGAACCTAATATATCATCTGCCTCATAACCCACTACCTCAACCCTTTTAATATTCATAGCATCTAAAACCTGCTTGATAATGGGAACCTGCTCAGCTAACTCTGGTGGCATTCCCTTTCTTTGGGCTTTGTATTGATCGTACTCCTTGTGTCTGAAGGTAGGTGCTTTTAAGTCAAAAGCCACACATAAGTATTTAGGCTCTTCTTCTGCCAAATATTTAGATATAATATTTATAAAGCCAAATACAGCATTTGTGTGTACACCTTCAGAGTTTGTGAGGTTGGTTGTTTTACTAAGCCCATAAAAAGCCCTGTTCAAAATACTATTACCATCAACAATCATTATCTTTTCCAAAATAAATTAGCCTCCTTGGGCATTAATATAAGATTATAGCCGATAAACTGACGAATTCGAAAACTGATATTATACAAAATTAATACAATTATGAAAGTACAAAAAATATCCTAACAACAACTATTTCTTTTTCATTAATTATTTTATTCATTTCCTGAATAAGTCTTTCTTTTTCAGCTTCATAAGCCGATGTATCCTCTTTATTTTTTGATGCAATTGTAATCTTGTTATCTATTTCCACTTTTTTCTTATTTAATTCATTGTAGATTTCACTGATATCTTTTTTTATTATATCAGTTTTGGAGTTAAATTCCAGATGGTATTTTTCTGACCTTGTTTCCAGCAAACTATACTGATTTATAGGTAAATAGTAATCAACGTATTCTTGATCTATGATAAAGCTAGTTGCTGACTCAATTGCTGAAGTATTCGAGTTAGCTTTATCCGAGTTTTCAGCAGAATTCATATTTTTATCAACATTGTTTTCTGAAACTTTATGTAGCTCACTCGCACCAATATCGTTCATTAATAATTTTAACTGTTCAATTTCTTTACGCTCAGCTGATACCGCCATTTTTATTTCCGAATAATTTGAAATATATTTTGCAGTATCGGGATTATTACTTGATATTGAATATAGTAGTGCGTCATTTTTTTGTTGCGCATCTTGGCTACCGCTATCTGTGTCCACTCCTTGTTCAACTTGAAAAGTTCTCACTCTTAAATTATTGTCCGTTGCAGCATTTTCTTTATTATCAGTTGGTATTGATTCGCTGAAGGTTAATTTGATATCTTTATCTTCAGACATAACCCCCGCTGCTACCTCTTCAGTGCTCTTTGCACTTGATAAATTATTTTCACCACTAGCTTGATCTTGCATGCTTTTTCCAACTTCACTGTTTAAATCACCTAAATTATCAGTAGTTTGAGCCTTTTTGCTTTCTAGTTGTGGGGCCTCACTGTAATTAGCAGTAGAATCGTTTTTTGTAACCATACTTGGCATCAAATTATATGCTAATAGTGAAATAACAAGAACAGCTGCCGTTGAAAGACTGGCAATAAACCTTTTGCTTTTTATAATAAACACTAATTTTTCTTGCTTATTCTTTTTATTTGAACTTTCGCTTACTTGTTGAAGTCGTATATGAAGTGCCTCTGAAAAATTCTCTGGAAGCGGCATATCCTGTTCTTCCTTACACAACTCAGCACAATATAAAGCTTCCTCAAATTTAGCTGAGCAATGGCGGCAATTATTCATATGTTCTAAAAAGTCTGACTTTGTCTCATCATCTAGCAGCTCATCTATATATAACGAAATATATTCATCACATTCTTTGCAGAAATTCATTGTTATCCCTCCCTTCAATATTATTTGACGTAATCAGTAAATAAATGTTCCTTATCTTTGCACAATAAATCTCTTAATTCAGCTCTTGCTCTGCTAATTCTTGATTTAACTGTCCCAACAGGCGACTGAATGATTTCGGCTATTTCATCATAGCTAAATCCATTTAAATCCCTAAGTATAATTATAAGTCTGTTTTTTTCACTCATTGTAGAGAGTGCATCATTTATAGCTCTCCTTTGAGCGTTAATCTCTGCCAGTTTTTCAGGTCCCGGACTTTTTGAAATCAACCTATCTTCTACCTTCAAATCCTCAAAGGTTTTTTGCTCAAGAGAAATATCTTTCTTGTTTTTATTTTTTCTCAAAAAATCAAGGCATACATTAGTTGCAATGCGATATAACCATGTGGAAACAGAGCAATTGCCTTTAAAGTCTTTAATGTACTTAAATGCTTTTATAAACGTCTCTTGTGCCTGCTCACTTGCATCCTCAGAATTATTCAACATTCTATAACATATATTGTATACCTTTATATAATAAATGCTGGTAAGTTCCTCAAATGCTTGAACATTCCCATCTCGCGCCTTTTTTAAAAGAAGATTTTCGTTTTCAAGTTTCATAGCTTTTTGATCCTACTTTCTTATAATACTATTTCGTATTTAAAATATAGAAACAATATCCTAAATATTGCTTTGAATATTTTTATCACCGATTAATGCAGTGCCAAGCTTGAAAACAAAGCTTGTACGAACATAGTGCATTTTCAAGCACAAAAAACCACAAGTGGTTTTTGCAGTGAAAACTATATGAAAAGGGGCGTAGGAGGTTATTATTTAAACAACATTTTTGCAAATCTTTGCTCCATCCCCTCAAATGTAACTATATAAAATGCAAATCAAAATTCTAAATGCAAATTAGTATAAGAGGTGCGACTCTATGACTTTTATCTTAAGTATTATATCATAATATTTTTCTTATGTAATGTTAAAACAAAATTAAGCTTTGTATACTATGTACATATTTTTCTAAAAAATTCTTTAAATTTTTTTAAATAATGAAGAAGGTTCTTGCTACTTTTTATAGAATAAGTTAATATAAATTTTTTTGAAGGAGTTAAATATGGTTAGTACAATTCTTGTAACTGATGATAACGCTTTAGATAATGCTATTCTCAGAAATTATCTATATAAAGAACACATCAATTTTGTTTCTGCACTTAATGGAAAAGAAGCACTGGATATGATAGAAAGCAGAAATATCGATATCATAATATTGGACTTAGAAATGCCAGTTCTGGACGGATTTGGATTTTTAGAAATGTTTTCCAAGACTGATTTATACAGAGAAATACCAATTATTTTGGCTTCAAGTGCTGAAAAAGAAGTTTACGAAAAAGCATTTGCTTATGATATTTTTGATTATATCAAAAAACCACTAACTCAGACAGATAAACTTGTATTTATCAATAAAATAAGAAAAGCATTGGAATTCCGAAAAATGAAATTAGAATTAAATAAGCTAAAAGTAATTGTTTAATGTTCATAATATAACACATTCACCTGGATAGCTTATAGTTACTTTTCCTTCTCTTGCCAGTAGTGGTCCCATTAAAATTATCGAAGACCTCATTTCTGTTGCAAGATTTTCAGGTACAATAGTAGAAGATATTGTAGACGAATCTATTATCGCTGTATTATCTTCTACTTTTACTTTACATCCCAATCTTCTTAGAATATCTAAAATAACTTCCACATCTTTAAACATTGGGCAGTTTTTAATTATATTTTCTTCCCCGTTTAAGATTGTAGCTGCTAGAATTGGCAAGACTGAATTTTTTGCACCTTCAATTCTAATCTCACCCTTTAATTTTTTACCTCCCGTGACTATTATTTTGCTCATAATATAACACACCTCCGTCACATTGGGACATTATTAATATCTTTAATTCCACGTGATTCCCTCCTTATAATACTATAATTGGTAAGTCATATATATCCATTAACAGTCATTAAACTTTTCTAGAATTTAAAAAATTATAATTCTTTGATTTATTTATGTTTGTTCTGAAAACAGTTTAGGCATTGAGTGTTATTGCTTAATGAACCAAAACTATAAAAAATAGTAGTAGTGTTGAACGTCAATAATTTTATTTACTATATCCCCGCAATACTATTTTATGCTTTTATTTATAAAGTGTTACTACCCTATAATTTGTCAGGAATTAGGAACAAGTAATCTACTCTCAAAATTATGATAATTAAGGTTTGGGGCTTATTAATGGAATTGAGTTAAATATAATTGCATGAATAATGGGAATGATTTATTTAAATCTATTATGTATAAATAGGGCAGTTTGAGCATTATACACACAATTTTACTTTTTAATTATATCTATATTGTCAAAACTGCCCGTAGCATTATTCTTTTATGGCATTTGTGATTGGATATTTTTTACCTTTTGCTGTGCCATTGAAATTTCTTGTTGATTAGCATTTTGAACAGGATACCATCCCTTTTGCGACATCATATCAAAAACTTGCTTTTGACCATTAAAGGTTTTTGTCAAAATACTTTGAACATCACTTCTTAACATTTGGCAAGAACTTTCAAGTACCAAGTTTGTTAAAGAAGATGCAGACAGCTTGTGTTCATTTAAAATTGATGACATTATTTCTTTGTCTGTTAAATTTGCCAAAATATCGCCTCCTATTTATTATTGTCCAGCAGTATTTACATGCTTCATAAGAATTTGTAAATCGTTCTTTTCCTCGCTTGCCAATTGATTGCAGAGATTTTTTACCTGACTATCAGTTGCAAGCTGCGCACAGCCCTGTAAATATTTTATGTTACTTTCACACATGCTAATATTATCTTGTATTAGCATAAGTTCTTTACTTGTAAGTGGCATAATAGTCCTCCTTATAAATTAATACTCAGATAATTTATAATTTTTTACCACTACAAAAAATCCGAGTTCTATAATATTGTTTCAAATACTTTATATTTTATTCTAGAAACCTTTGCATGAGAGAAAAATGAGCTACTTAACTTTTGAATAGGTAAATCTAACGGTGTAAGAGAATTATGAACTGCGAAGTTGAATATGAAGGACTTAGCAGAAGCTTGGAAATACAGATTTTACTATAATAGTTTAAGGAAGGCTTGCAGCCAAAGACCACAAGCCTATTTTATAAGATTTTAACTGTTTATTTTAATTCTTACAAAGTTCTTTTTACCTCTTTGTAGCATCATCTGGTCATCTATTAAATCACTTTTTCCTACAGAGTATTCAATGCTGTCTACTTTGTTTTCATTTAGTGAAACTCCGCCCTGCTGAACAGCTCTGCGTGCTTCACTCTTTGAAGGTGTCAAGCCAGCAATTACTAATAAATCAGTTATTTTTATTCCTGCTTCAAGTTCTGTTAAGCTTATTTCAACTGATGGAACGTTATCTGATTTGCCTTTACCTCCAAAAATAGCTTCAGCAGCCTCTTTTGCTTTTAATGCCTCTGTGTCGCCATGAACAATTTTTGTAACTTCATAAGCAAGCACAGCTTTTGCTTCATTTATTTGAGCATCCTTAAGAGCACCTAATCTTTTTACCTCTTCCATTGGTAAGAAAGTCAGCAATGACAAGCATCTTTCAACATCGTTATCACTTACATTTCTCCAGTACTGGTAAAATTCATATGGACTTGTTTTTTGAGGATCAAGCCAAATAGCTCCTCCCTCAGTTTTTCCCATCTTTTTACCCTCGCTCGTAGTGAGAAGAGTAAATGTCATACCGTAAACGCTCTTTGATTCACATTTTCTGACAAGCTCAAGTCCCCCTAGAATATTAGACCATTGATCGTCACCGCCCAACTGCATTTGACAATCATATTTTTTATTTAACACTAGAAAATCATAACTCTGCATTAGCATGTAATTAAATTCTAAAAATGTTAAACCCTTTTCCATTCTGCTTTTAAAGCACTCAGCTGTAAGCATTCTATTAACAGAAAAATGAACTCCAACATTTCTTAAAAATTCTACGTAATTCAAGTCTAAGAGCCAATCAGAATTGTCCACCATAATTGCTTTATCATCAGAAAAATCAATGAATTTTGAAATTTGTGTTTTAAAGCAGCTTGAATTGTGCTCAATAATTTCCTTTGTCATCATTTTTCTCATATCATTTTTGCCTGTTGGATCACCAACCATTGCAGTTCCGCCGCCTATAAGCGCGATTGGTCTGTGGCCATGCTGTTGCATATGAGCCATAACCATTAGCTGTAAAAAATGTCCAACATGTAAACTATCAGCAGTAGGATCAAACCCAATATAAAAAGTAACCTTTTTTTCACTCAATAGCTTTTTGACTTCATCTTCATGTGTAATCTGAGCAATAAATCCTCTCTCTTGTAATACATCAAAAACATTTTTCATTACCTATCACTCCTCATTAATCTAATAATTTAAAATTTGATTTTCATATTCCG
The DNA here is from genome assembly GCA_023416275.1 of Bacillota bacterium. Taxonomy (GTDB): domain Bacteria; phylum Bacillota; class Clostridia; order Acetivibrionales; family DSM-1351; genus Ruminiclostridium. Next base: position 44,645 of record JAEZIB010000155.1, read on the forward strand.
TTAACTTAATTCTCATTATTGCGTAGCATAGCCAAGTTGGATTGAAATATCTATTATGCAAAAATAAAAGCCCTTTGTCCTAATATAAGGACGAAGAGCTCGTGGTACCACCTTAATTCACACCTATTATTATCATAAAACAATTTTAATGATATATTTAAGATAATAAGATGTCTTAATAAGCTATAACGGGCATACCCGACATAAGCAGCTCATAATTTGTAATTCACCGTTTCTGCGTATTTCAATCTTTTCACCAACCAGATTGCTCTCTTAAAATAACTGCAGACAGCTAATAGGGATTAATCATCGCTTTAAATATTCTTTGAACAATTCTACCACATAAAATAACGTCATTGCAACTATAATAATTTTTTACTTAACTTTTCAATAAAAATAAGAATAGTTTTGGCTTTTCTTTTTAAAACATTGTAAATGTTATCCAATGAAGAATTCTTTTAATTCCTGTTGGTCATTCAATGATGATGCTGTAATAATAAAATCCCCATCTAATAATACAGTATCACCTTTAGGAATTACTACTGAGTCCTCCCTAATTACAGATATCAATACACAGTCCTTTGGGATTGTAATTTCCTTTAAGGATTTGTTTACAACTGGCGATGACGCTGTAATGGTTATTTCACTTAGTGCCACCTTTCCTCCCTTGAGCTTCATAAGTGTCTTCATGCCCATGAAATCAACCTCTTGCTCAATTAAATCTGCAATTACTGAAGTACTACTCAAGGCAATATCTACCCCTAGTTTTTCAAAAATATCTATATTTTTTGGATTATTTACCCTTGCTATTGTCCTTCTCACTCCAAAATTTCTTTTTGCAAGCTGACAGGCAATAAGATTGTTCTCATCTTTTCCTGTAACAGCTATAAAGGTATCCGCTTTATCAACTAAGCACTCTGTTAAATGATCTATATTTGTACCATCTCCATTAACAACAGTTATCCTCAACTCATTCGCTATTTTTTCACACAAATTTTTTTTACTTTCAATGACGGCTATTTTATGTTTATATTGGTGAAGAGTCTTAGCTAAATAGTAACCAACGTTTCCTCCACCTGCAATTACAATGTTCATAATAACCTCCCACGCCCACTCTGGGCAATAAAAAATAATAAAGTTATCGTGGAGGTACGCCTCCTTCTTGATAGCTTAAGTCAAATTCTTTAAAGCTACCTCCCACGCCAACTTAAGGCAATAAAATTAAATTAACTATCGTGGAAAACTTCTATTTAGGTATAAATATACAGTATTCCTTACAGCTTCACACCACACTGTCAAAAACACGCTTGCGGGTTTTTGTTGCTCGAAAAGGCACCATGTTTATACAATTGCCTCACTACAAAACCGCATGCGGTTTTGCGGCTCGAAAAGGCACCATGTTTATACACTCTTTTTTCGAGCTAGTACCTTTTAGCATTATCTGCCACAACAATAACATCATCCTTTACTAATTTTCCTGCTCTGTTTGAAAATATGAATTCTCCAGCTCTATACACACCAAAAATCATACCTTCCTTGACTTTGATATGCTCAATCTTTCTTCCAATATAACTATTTTCCAGCTTAATATGTCTAAATACAATAGACGTATTACCAATTACATGTGTACTTATGTCGTTTCCTGATTCCATTGATGCTCGCATAACATTAACAGTTATGTCTGTAGGGCAAATAGTCTCAAGTCCAAATTCATGAAAAATATGCTCCCGAGCCGGATTATATATTCTTGCAATTACCTTCGGAACTCTGAATATCTCTTTAGCTACCTGGCAAACCATTATGTTAACATTGTCATCTTCGGTGACTGCAACAAGTACATCTGCTGTTTCAATACCTGCCATTTTTAGTACATCCTGATCAATAGGAACTCCTGTTACTGTGACCCCATCAAAATCAGGGCTAAGATTCTTAAATGAATCGGAATCATTAGAAACTATTGCCACATCATTTCCTTCTTTTGATAACATATGTGCAAATTTAGACCCAACCTTACCACATCCTATAATAACTACCTGCATAACTATCCTCCAAAAAATAACTGATTGAATCTCTTACAACTCAATTATTGCAATATTATTATTTTCAATTTTATATCTTATGACTATTTAAAAATCCAATACTATCTAATTATACCACTATACTATAGAAAAATATAAAGAATACTTTTGTGCTCTTATAAACATTAAAAATTCCATATTATAAAATAATCATAATAGTGCTACTTTTTCCAAGTATTATTTTATTCTTAATACTAAATAATATCAAATATATAATTTTTTCGAAAGAGGTAGATATATTGCTGGTAGTTTTTATTAGAACAATAATACTTTATACAATTGTTATAGTCGCCATGCGAATTATGGGCAAAAGACAAATTGGTGAGCTACAGCCATTTGAACTAGCTGTAGCAATTATGATTTCTGACTTAGCATCTGTTCCAATGCAAAATACTGGTGTACCATTACTACATGGCATTATACCTATTTTAACAATGCTGGCAATCCAAATTATTATATCCTTTATTGCATTAAAGAGTACAAAAGCAAGGAATGTCATATGCGGAAAGCCAAGCATATTAATTTCTGCTGGAAAAATAAATGAAAGTGTTTTTCAAAATGAATTATATACGTTAAATGATTTGCTGGAACAGCTTAGAAGTAAGGATATATACAATATTGCCGACGTTGAGTTTGCAATATTAGAATCCAACGGACAGCTAAGTGTAGTACCAAAAGCTTCCAAAAGATGTGTTACACCAGAAGACTTAAATTTAAAAGTAAAATATGAGGCTCCTGCAACAGAATTAATAATAGATGGAGATTTAATTAAAGAAAGCTTGAAGCGAATAAATTTAGATAAGTCTACGCTAGAAGTTGAACTTAACAAAATAGGCATTAAGTCAATTAAGGATGTTCTCTTTGCAAGTATAGACTGCGAAGGAAAACTATTTTGCCAAGCTAAAGAAAGTAGGTGAAATATTAAATGAAAAAAATAAATACAAATATAAAAACAATAATAATTGTAGCTTGCTTGCTCTCCAGCGTTATCCTTTCAGGTGTATTATTGCAATACTATCTAGAATGTTCATGCGATAAATTAGATTCCAGCTTAAAAGCTACTTACAGCTCTGTGAGTGAAAAAAAATGGAATAATGCTATAGAACAGTTAGCTGACTTTGAAGCAAACTGGAAAAAAACCAAATATTTCTGGGCTATGCTTCTAGATCACTTTGAAATAGATAATATAGATAATTCTTTTACAAAATCAAGGGAGTATATCGAGAGTGAAGATTATCCATCAGCGGTTGCTGAACTTGAGGCATTGAGACAATATGTTCTTCATATACCCAAAAGAGAGAGCTTTTCTTTAGAGAATATTTTATAATACTATTTGCTGCTTTACTCTGACACTCCATATGCAGCTATGTAAAATGTGATTAATTTTAAATACAATATTCAACTTTGCTCATAAAAGACTTTGTTGTGGTAGAATTATCAATGGTTTGTTACCAAAATAATTGCAGGAAATTAGTAATGGTTCCTACAATTATCGTCTAATCAAATGCTCCATTGATAGGTCTCTCTCATCAATAATTTTCAACTGTAAAAGTTGAATACATTTGAAGAAAAACGTATTCATCTAAATCCTCTTATTATTAAAAAGCAGATGAAAAAGACATAGAATATGCCACCCGACATCAATGGTATCCAATTGAGGCATTTCCGCTTTTTTATCCAAATAAAAGTTACCAATGCTGAGGCTATTGCCAAAAAAGCACTAAGTAAAGTAATAGAGTCCAAATCCCAGTTAGTAGTGAGAATACCTATTGCAACAGGAATACAGCTCTGAAAAACCATAGCACCCGTAATGTTTCCCATAGCAAGAGTATCCTTCCCTTTACTAATCCAAATAATACTATTAAATTTTTCAGGAAGCTCCGTTGCTATTGGAGTAATTATTATTGATAATACTAGTGTGGATATGTCCATTGCCTTTGCAACTATCTCAATATTGCTTATGAACAGTTCTGCACCAATTATTATTGCACCTAATGCAAATAAAGTCTGTAAAATAATAATCATTGTACTTGTTCTAGAATTAAAAACCTTAGAAAATATTAAACCGTCAATTTCTTCATTACTAGCTTGATCACTATTAACAGTTTTTACTACATAACTTATGTAACTGGCTATTAGCATAATTGCCAGAATACTCTTTACAATACCTACTGTAATTACAGAAGCTAAAATTGCACTTGTATATACAATTACAAAAAAAGAAATATCTCTGCTCAATACATTTAGATTTACATTGAATTGGTATTTTGTTTTTCGTCTTTTGGAAAATATTATTGTACTAAGACCCGTTATTAAGAATGCTAGAGTAGCAAGCATAAATGGTGCGCCAGCAATTGCTCCTATTCCTATACTAACTGCATTCATATCACTATTAGAAAAAAGCAAGGCTATTGTAGGTATCAACGTCTCAGGCAGGCAAGTTCCCACTGCTGAAAAAATACTTCCAACAACCCCATCTCCCAGCTTTAATTTTTTTCCTAGCCACTCTATTCCATTTGTAAATAACTCACAGCCAAGAAGTATAATACCCAAGCTCAATATCAGTGTTATAATATTTTGCAGCATTTACAAAATCTCTTTTCATATATTTTATAAAATTCTTGCAGGCAGTACTCAAGATGTATAAAGCAACTAATTTAACATCTTGCGATAATTATATACTTTACAAAGCTCAAACCAATATTTATATTTAATATTTTGAACCTGTAAGGTGTATTTTTAGCCACCTCTTAGAAACTGGTACAATACACCAATTCAAATATAGTCTTTACTGCCAACCAAAAATCTTTATCCTTAATAATAATATGATTTGAAAAGAGAAATTAGATATAAAATCAACTTTTAGAAGTGAAAAATATTAATTTAACCAAAAATTATTAGGCATAAAATGCAATACCATCATCAACTAATTTTTCACCAGTTATCTTTTCTCCATCAATGACTTTTCTTGTAGTTAGTTTTTTGACTGGTACATTTGGTTTCTCTTTTAAATTTTTGCTTCTATTACGTATTGAATTTAATATTTGTTCTTCATCAACAGGAACTTTTATGATTTCAGCTATTATTTTTTTCTCTCTATACTATTTTTTCTTCTAATAAATATGGACACTCTTGACGATATTTAAGACCTTCTTTGTTCAATGTGCAAAAACTTATTACCATTAGTTTTTTTGGATAAACTTATTTTAAATGTGAAGTACTTTCGCAAATTTTCCTTACGAATTCGCCTACTGGCCAGATTTTCATTTGATCTTTGAGCGGCAATTATATACTATTATTTACAGCAACTGCATATATTAATAAATATAATTTACATATAAGCAAATTATTGTAATAAAATGCAATATAGTGTATACTCATAAAGGAATTAAGCAAAAATTTTTGATGCTTTAAATCCAAATAACAAAATCTAAAAAGGAGTGGGTATAATGAGAAAATTGTTAATGTGTGTGCTTGTTGTATGCTTATTATGTACATATTTAAGCATTAGTGTTTCTGCAGTAGATTTGTATGATCAAAGAGAGATTGAAATTCGTCTGGTTGAAATCAAATGTACCGCTGTTGGACCAGATCCTGGCAACAATTTAGAGGTATATGGCAATTGGGGATATAAGTTTAGAAACAGTATGACCACTATGTATTCGTGTGGTGAAGGGAGCGCAATGACCATCGGTCCTGGAAGTTCAAGGGTACTTGATATCAAGGAGGTTATAAGGGTTAAATATGGAGAAAGCATAAGCGTTGGCGGTTCAACAATGGAAGATGATCCATGGTATAATGGCGACGATAATTTGGGAGAGAATTACCAATCAGTCCTTGAAAGAGACTTAGCCGGACAGGATGATATAACCCCAATTTCAGTTAATTTCGAAGAAAGTGGCCAAAAGGTGGAGGCACGTTTTGAAATAAGGACAATAAGGTTTATTAAAAAGCCATATGATAATGATTGGGTTACAAAAGATTATACTCAAGAAGCCAGAAAACTGTACATCGACCGTGATACAGTAAAATTCTGCCTGGCTGAAAAGATTATAGGATCTATATCAGGAGACATTTCAACTGGCAAAATAAGCTATTCAGGTAATGTAACCAATGCTACAATAAGTAGTGATGAAGAATCCTGCATAATAAAATATGAAGGAAAAGATATTGATGGTAATTTCTTTGCCAATTCTATAGAACTTAAAAAAGCCTATATGGAGAAACCTTATAATTAATTATGTATTAAGCCCAAATTTCCTAATTTAAAACAAAGGAGCTGTAGCACTAAGAAATTAGAATACAGCTCCTTTTCTCGTTTAGCTGGATAAGCATCAAATGCTTTTTCAAATGCAGCATGAATTATTACTGGTATACCTATTTCCCTTTATATATCCTCCTAACCAATTTATACTAACACCAATTTGCCCAGAGTCTTTTTATTAAATTTTTTCTCTATCTAAATCCATTCCATCTTTACACTCTATAATAAAGTATTCATTGCTTGTATCCTTATTAGTAAAATGATTATGTTTAAATCACCTATAAATTCAGCAAATATAAACTATCTGAGCTATTATATAATATTCAGTTATATGGTTTAAGTTAAATTTTATTGCAAGGTTTCAAGTGGTATTTTTGATTAAAATACAAAGAAAAAAACTGCCTTAAGCAGTTTGAGATTGGTGGGCAATAAGGGACTCAAACCCCTGACTTCTTCCACGTCAAGGAAGCACTCTATCAGCTGAGTTAATTGCCCATTTGTAGTTTTTATTATATATTCATAGTACATCTTTTTCAAGATAAATTATTTATTTCGATTTTATCTTTAATAATTACTCAATCAAAAGTAACACACCTAATTAATAATATACAGCAAACTAGTATATTGTCAATATAGTTGAAAACTTTTGCTAAGATTATATTTGCGACATTGTCTTATTCTTTCGTTCTTCCTTATACTCCAAATCCATGTATATTTGGGTTATTAGTCTCTGTAATATAATACTTACAATAGTACTGAAAAAAGAGGCTAAACATGCAGTTCCAAAGGAACTTCCAGAGAACATCAAAAGCATTGGCAACTCAAAAACAAGAAAAAATCCAACAAATACACTTAGTATCTGGGGTTTCTTGCCTTTAGTTATTTCTGAACATGCTGTAATAGCATCTGCAACAGTTAATTTAATATCCAAAATGTAACAATATCCAAAAACAAAAATTATGTATGCAATTATACCTGGTATAAAGAAAAACATTGTTCCTATTGATACCAATAATCCAAATAAAATATTATAGGCAATAAGGCGACCAATATGCTTAAATGCGCCTTTAAAGCTTTCTGAAGTTTTCAACGTCTTTCCTTTGATTTCACAAATATATGAATACATGTAAACAGAAAGAAATAAGTTTGATATCAATTTTACTATTAATAATGTTGCTAATATAGCAATCAAAATATAAACAGCTTGTTCAGAAGGATACATTGCTTCTGCATCTGCAGAAACCATACCTGTAGTCAAAAAAGAAGATAACAGCTCTATATCATCTAAGGATATTAATTCTAACAGCTTGTGCTGTATAAAGCTACCCGCAATTTGAAAAATAAGGATCATCAAAAATATGGTCTTTACTAGCCCCTCATTTCTCAATTTATGGAACTTAATACACTCCGGAAGATATTCAAAAAAATTTCTAATTTTTGAAGTATCATTCATTATGCAGAACCTCCCTCATTATATGCCCACTAATTACATCAAATACAAATTTATATTTTCCCATATATAGCTACAAATCTGATTCTATCGAACAATGACTGAACTCCATCAGCATTGAGAGAACAACCTCTATTGTACAAATTTGTTTTCCTTCTTATCTTGGGCGAGGTTTAAAAACCGTAACTAACATAGTCAAAACCACTTATTTCGTTTAATAACCATCAATAGACCAATTACAGCCATCGGCACAAATATCATTCCAAAAACTATCCAGAATGCAAAACTAAATTTAGCCAATGGGATACCTTCTACATTCATGGAAAACAATCCACTCACTAATGTCATAGGAAAAACTATAACCTGCAAAGTTGTAAATGTTCGCATTAAATTATTCATCCTATGGGAAGTCAATGATTCATAGGTTGTATCAATGGCCTCTACAACTTCTTTGTAGTTCTCCAGCATATCCCAAATTTTTTCAGCTTTATCTGTAATATCGTCAAAGTACATTTCCATATCTTCAGGAAGATATTTCCTAATTGCCTTTTCCAGTATCAGTATAACAGGTCTGAGAGGCTTAAGTACTCTTCTGTAGTTAATTATCTGCATCTTTGCTATTGAAATTTCTTCAAGCATAACTCTTTTTTGCTCTCGAAATATCTTTTTGTTCAATGTATCCAGCATATTACCTATTTTGTCCAACATTGGAAAACAGTAATCAAAAAGTCTCTTAATTATTTCATATAACAAAAGGGCAGAACCCTCAGCCATAAAATTCTCTCTTGCTTCTTGCTTTAAATGACACATGTTAGAGAAAGCAACTAAAGGCTTTAGTTCTCCTTCATGTAATGTTATTAAATAATTGTGACCCAAAAAAATATCTATCTCTTCAGAATCAAGTCTCATGGTATCTTTACGATATCTAGGAAAGTGCATTACTATAAAACAATAATCGTCATATTCATCAACCTTCGAACGCTGATGCTCTGTCAAGCAATCCTCTAAAGGCAACTCATGGAAATCATATTTCTCTTCCAGCATATCAATTTCTTTTTTAGTGGGTTTAGTAATATCTATCCATGTAAGCCCATTGAAAGTAATTTGCTTTATCTCAGTTACAGCTTTTTCTATTTGCAGCGTTTGTTTTTTGTCTTGAAAAAAAGATAATGACAACATAAAAAGTCCCCCATTCGAAGGGAGGACATACTTCTATACTTGTAGCAGTTTTGAAGCCAAGCTGCACATAGCCCTCCCAAAAATTATATAATTATGATAATAACTACTATGATACGGGTCTGCGCCCACTTGAATTCACCACCTTAATTTTTAATTAATAATAGCACTAGCTTAGTATACTACTTATCATGTCGTAAATACAAGCTATTTATTTCTGAAATTTACCTATGTAAAATTTATATTAAAAATCCACCATTAGGACTAATAACCTGTCCAGTAATAAAATTTGCCTTTTCTTGAGCCAAAAAAGCAATTGTCTCTGCAACATCAATACATTTCCCTATTGTTCCAAGAGGCGTTTGATCCATTAAGTCCTCAAATGATGCTTTATCCAAATCTGAATTCATATCAGTATCAATAACCCCAGGCGCCACACAATTTACCTGTATACCAGAAGGTCCAAGTTCCTTGGCTAATGCCTTTGTTAAGCCAATAACAGCTGCTTTTGTTGCAGAGTATAGGACTTCACAAGATGCTCCGGTTATTCCCCATATGGATGAAATATTGATTATTTTACCCGATTTATTCCTAATCATAGCTGGCAAAACACCTTGACAGCATAAAAACATACCTTTAACATTAATATCAAACATATTATCCCATTCTTGCGTTGAAATATCTGTAAAAAGTCTTTGTTTTGCAATACCTGCATTATTAACTAATATATCGATTTCTCCGAATTGCTTGTTTACTGAATTTATCATGCTATCAACCTGTTCTTTGCAGCTTACATCAGCTTGTACAGCCATCACACTACATTTTTTCTCCAGCAACACATTTACCAAAGCAACAGCTGCTTCTTTGCTATTGTTATAGTTTATGGCTACATTATAACCATTTTGGGCAAATAATTTTGCAGTTTCATAGCCTATTCCTTTTGATGCTCCAGTAATCAATACTGTTTTACACATTAACCTTTTCCTCCAAATAAAACAAAAAATCAAAATCAATTATTTTAACAATCAAACGATAGTTTGCCCATTCTATTTGTTATAGCAGGTTATTGTTTTAAAGAATTCCTGCTTATCAAAGTCGTCCTTGAACATACCAAAATAATCAGCAATTTCTATAGCAAAATCCACAAATGAAATCCCCTTAGAAGTAATTACATTTTTGTCTCGTACTACCCTTGTATTAACAAAATTTTCTCTTGGAAATGGATCATCTTCATTGCCAAAAGCTTCTCTTCTTGCCTGAGTCCATTCTACAATTGATGTGGTATATTTGACATTTTTTAATATGCCTGCCTTTGCAAAATATCTAGGTCCTGCACAAATTGCTGCAAGTAATTTTCCACTATTATTAAATTCATTTATTAGAGTGAGCATTTCCTCTTTTACAACTGGATTCCATCCACCCGGTATAATAAATCCAGTATAATCATCCGAAACTGCCGCTGCCACAGTAATTTCCGGCATATAAACCATTCCGCCCTTACTTTTTACAGGTCTTCTGTCATATGCACAAGTTACTATTTGCTTTGACAGTTCATGTCCAAGCAAATGAGTGGCATAAACCACTTCAAAATCAGCCATATCATCATACATAAATACTAAAACTTTTTCCATCCTAACCTCCCACACCTATTAATGTAAAAATAATTTACTCAACTTTCCCACATAAAAAATCTATCAGTGTTCAAACTTATCAATGGTTTGTTACTGAAATAGTTGCACATCCGGCAAGCTTTTTTACCAATTAATTCATGCAATTGTTTCTAACCCATCTTTCCTGTGATAAGTTGAACACCTCCCTACTCAAAAAAATGTTTGCACAAACGTTTTTGATCTATACGTCCTTACACTGCCAAAAAGCCGCTAATTACTTTCTTACAAAAACACAGTGTAGAATTAGCTGCACATATATAAAAATGCACAAATGGCCTTTTAAGCTCGAAATAGCACTATGTTTGCACCAACTACTCTTTCGAGCTAGTTTGCTCTTCCAACATATCCAAATACAATATTGCCTCACTTTGAGAATAACCGCACATTTCTTCAGATGGCATTAAAGCTGCACATACTTTTGGTCTTTCAGTCTTACCAAAAAGCTTACATCTATTTTGATCAGAAAGCTGAATGCACCTTACTCCAGCAGGTTTACCATTTGGCATTCCTGGAATAGCTGATGATATTGATGGTGAAATGCAACAAGCACCACAGTTATCTCTACAGTCCATTCTTTACACCTCACTATGCGAAATAATTATTCCCAGCTTTTAAAAGGATTTTCTACAAGATTTGAATTAAAATATCTTATGTCAGATGTTATCTCATTTCCTACCCAATCAGGCTTTGCAAATGTCTGATGCTCGTTCTCCAACTCTATCTCAGCTGTAACAAGACCTTCATTTACACCTAGAAATTCATCAACAACCCATTTACAACCCTCATATGTCAAGAAATATCTGAACTTTTCTATAATAGGTCGAATACATAGCTTGTCAAGCATTCTTTCAGCATCCTGCATAGGAATGCTATATTCATACTCTTCTCTACTGCAAGACTTAGTTTTACCTTTTATTGTCAAAAAGCCTTGTCCATTGAAACTTCTGACTCTAACTGTTCTTTCAAAATCAACACTTAAATATCCCTGTTTAAATAAAGCTTTACTACCAGTACTTTTATATTTATCACTTAAAACAAGAAATTTTTTCTCTATTTCTGTAGCCATTTTTTGTCTCCTATAATTACTAATATAATTATATCTCATAAAGTTATATTTATACAATATCCTATTATCATAGCAAGTTGGTTCAAAAAGAACAGCCTATTTCTAAGCATGCAAAACTTCCTATCGCACAGAAAAAGCCCGGTTAGAAAACCGAGCTCTTTCTTATACTAATAATTTTTTAACTATTTGATTTACCAGTTTACCGTCGGCTTTACCTTTAGTCTCAAGCAAAACCACCTGCATAACCTTTCCGATATCCTTAGCAGAAAGAGCTCCTGTTGAAGAAATAGCGTTCTTTACAATTCCTTCAATTTCCTCTTCACTCAATTGCTGCGGTAAATACTTTTTTAACACTTCAATTTCAGCTTTTAGATTATCTATAAGATCCTGTCTACCACTTTTTTCAAAGTCAGGTAAAGTATCAACTCTCTTTTTAACTTCTTTGGCAATAATCTCAACTATAGCATCATCGTCTAGGGTGACCTTCGTGTCTTTTTCAACCTGAAGCACTGCCGACCTCGCCACTTGAATAGCTGTTTTTGAAGCTGTATTGCCATCCTTCATGGCTACTTTTAAATCCTGAACTAACAAAGCTTTTAATGACATAACAAATATCTCCTGTAAACTACTATTGTCACAGTTTTATTTGAATTTTCTTTTTCTTGCAGCTTCAGATTTCTTTTTTCTCTTAACACTAGGCTTCTCGTAATGCTCTCTCTTTCTAACCTCAGCTAAAACACCTGACTTAGCACAAGATCTTTTAAACCTTTTGAGAGCACTATCCAAAGACTCATTCTCTTTAACTCTTACTTCAGACACAAAATTTCCCTCCCTCCGATAATAGCAATTGTGCCGGGAAAATAGCCGTAGTATGTTAACAACATACTATAGGGAATTATGCTAATTACAGCACACAGTATATTATATATTAATTTTCAAAATTGTGTCAACCTTTATTTATAAAACACAAATAATAATAGTTAATTTAAAGTATTTTAGTTCCCAGTTCTCTTCCACCAACAATATGATAATGTATATGAAAAACCGTTTGACCAGAGTCCTGACCACAGTTATTAATAAGTCTATAGCCACTTTCAGCAATTCCTAACTTTTTTACTATTTCATTTACAGCCAAATGAATATCCTTCATAACATCAACATTCTCAACAGTTAATTCATTATGAGAAGCAATATGTTGTTTTGGTACAATCAGAACATGTACAGGGGCTTCAGGTTCAATATCTAAAAACGCATAAACTTTTTCAGTTTCATAAACAGGCGTTGAAGGTATTTCCCTGTTAACTATTTTGCAAAAAAGGCAATCATTCATTACTTTTCCTCCCTCATTATAGAAAAAACAAATTATTTTAAAAGCTCAAAAGCTTTAATAACTATGTACTAAATTTTTATTATATAGAGCTTACTAATTTGTTATGTATATTATTACCTAAAATACTTTCAAATTATCATCAAATCAATAATACCATCATTTAATTTGCTTTTCAATTATAGAAATTGTTGCTTTTTCTTTTGTTTGAACATCTGTATAAATTTAAAAATCTTATGCTCTTACAAATATCTTTTGCAAAATTTCATGTTTTCCATATTATTTCCACAAATAAAATGAATACAAATAATCCATTCTTAGTAAATTAATAAAGAGTTTATATTATTTATTAATTTACTAAGAATGTTTACCAAAATTTAGTATTTTAGCACATTTATTATATTGAATAATTAATTTTATGTATAATTATACATATATAATGTCAAATATAATTGATTCATTTAGTAAATTTATGTATAATCTACTTACAAATATAGCTTTTAATAACAATATAATAAATTCAATAAGGTTAAATTATAACCTATGGAGGTTAATCATGAATATTATAGAAGGCGGAGTTACAGCTCCTAAAGGATTTAAAGCTGCTGGCGTAGCTTGCGGAATTAAAAAAAATAATAAAAAAGATTTGGCAATTGTTTGTTCTGAAGATACGGCAGTTGCTTCTGGTGTATTCACTACAAATATCGTAAAAGGACATTCCCTTCAGGTATCAATGGAGCATATAAAAAATGGGTTTGCAAGAGCTATAGTCATTAACAGTGGCAATGCTAATGCCTGTGTTGGAGAAAGCGGCTATAACGATGCCAAGGACATGACTAAATTAACTGCTGAACTCTTGCATTGTGAGCCTGAAGACATTCTTGTTAATTCAACTGGTGTTATTGGTTCAAAGCTAAATATGCCAAATATTCGCTCAGGAATAAGATCTGCTATCAATGCACTTAGCATTGATGGAAGCTCAGATGCTGAAGAAGCAATTATGACAACAGATTTAATGCCCAAGGAAATTGCAGTTGAAATAGAAATACAGGGCGAAAAAGTTCGTATTGGCGGTATATCAAAAGGCTCTGGAATGATTCATCCAAATATGGCTACTATGATTGGGATAATTACTACTGATGCTAATATATCAAGAAGTTTGCTTGATAAAGCCCTAAAGCACTGTGTAAAGACAACATTTAACAGAGTTTCTGTTGATGGAGATACCAGTGTTTGCGATTCAGTTTTTGTATTGGCAAATGGTTTTGCAGATAACGATGCTATTGTAAAGGATGATTATGAATATTCAGTATTCGTTGATGCTCTTATGTATGTTTGTACTTATCTTGCAAAATTAATGGCCAAGGATGGCGAAGGTGCTACTAAGCTTATCGAAGTTATTGTTGACGGAGCATTAGACGAAACTGATGCATATAAAGCAGTATGTGCAGTTGCAAAGTCGCCACTGGTTAAAACTGCAATATTCGGAGAAGATGCAAACTGGGGCAGAATTATTACTGCTGTAGGATATTCAGGTGCTTCCTTTGACCCAAATCTAACCGATATTCATATAGGTGACCTTCTAGTTTGCAGAAATGGCTGTGCAGTTAATTTTGATGAAAATACAGCTAAAGAATTGCTAAAGAAAAAGGAAATTGTTATTAGGATTAATTTGAAAAAGGGCAATGCCTCTGATAGAATTTGGACATGTGATTTATCCTATGATTATGTAAAAATTAATGGAAGCTACAGAAGCTAATTCTAGCTTCAAAAGCCAAACAGATATCCCCTACAATAAACTAAAGTTATTCCAATCGGCTTTATAGGCAGTTTTTTAAGGCCGATTGTTTTTTTAGCATAATCCTTTGCAGCGTTTCACCTCCACTTTTTAAGCTAACCTTCATTTCGCTTATAGCCAGCGCGACAAAAATAGTATTTATTATTTTTTTTGCTGACAAAGACTTTGAATAGTAACATGATTAATTACAAATACTATATTTTAAATAAACTGACAAAATTCACTTACATATACCAATTTTATAAGAATTAAAAAATAATTTGCCGATTTTTTCTTATACTGATATAATAAATCTTAAGGGTATATTTTATCTATAGTTACTACTTAGGGGGTATTGCTTATGTCTACACAATTAGTTCTATTTAAAGTTAATAACGAAGTATTTGCCATTAATATTAATAGTGTAAATATTATTGAGAAAATTAGTGATATTTACAAGGTGCCTGATACTCCGGAATATATTGAGGGACTAATTAATCTCAGGGGCAAGGTTCATACGGTTTTTAACGTGAGGAAAAAATTTGGTTATCCGCCAATTGAGTTTGATGAAAGTACTCGTATTATTATATTGAATCACCAATCGGTTGTTGGATTGCTAGTTGATGAAGTATGCGAAATAATTGGTTATGAAGAGTCAGATATTAAACCTGCGCCACAGCTTATTTCCGGTTTATCTGGTAAGTTCTTTAGTGGTGTTGCTGAAAAAGATGGTAAAATTGTACTTATTTTGGATTTAGAAAAATTACTCGAGAAATAAAATTTATATTGTGCTACTTAAAACTGATAAGTCTGCCAAAAATTTTAAGCTTTACACTCCTTTTATATGGCACTCATACCAGTTCGGTAGCACTTTTTTGTATTATAATTTAACAAAAAATTAAATAACATATATAAACTAATTTAATTAATTTATATATGTTATATCTATTTTTCCACTATATTTAAAAACCAATCATTAAATGCTCAGTTTGAATTCGTTAAAATAATAATTAATTGCCGTTATAGAGCTTCTATTCCATTGATTTTTGGTACTTATTTCTTAACAATATAGCTAATGCATTTGTAGTTAAGAGTATTCCTAAAAGCACTATAATTCCAGCTGCAGCAAGATCCTTGAATTCTTGCTTAGGAAGTCCCATCCAATAA
The DNA here is from genome assembly GCA_023416275.1 of Bacillota bacterium. GTDB lineage: Bacteria > Bacillota > Clostridia > Acetivibrionales > DSM-1351 > Ruminiclostridium. The sequence goes on from JAEZIB010000155.1 coordinate 60,620, forward strand.
TAAATTTGAAGAGGTAGTGCCGTAAATACAGATGAAATCCCATCTGGAACCTTTGATATATATGTTGCAGCACCTACAATTAGCAATGGTGCGCTCTCTCCTAAAGCTCTTGATACTGACAAAATTACACCAGTAAATATACCAGGCATAGCTGCAGGAACTACTATTTTTCTAATAGTTTGCCATTTTGTAGCGCCCAGTGCATAGGAGCCATGCCTCAAATACTGTGGAACTGCTTTTATTGCTTCTTGCGATGAGACAATTACTATTGGTAATACAACTAAGGTCATTGTTAATGCACCTGATAGCACACTCTTTCCAAAACCTAAAGTTCTTACGAAAATAGCTAAACCCAGCAAACCATATACAATTGATGGCGTACCAGAGAGATTTGAAACATTTATTTTAATAAACTTTGTTACCCAGTTATTCTTAGCATATTCTTCTAGATATACTGCTGTTCCAAGCCCTATTGGCACAGCAAAAACTATCGTCAATGCTATAATCCATACACTGCCCATTATACCAGGTAATATTCCAGCTTTATTTGGAAATCTTGATGGAAAGTTTGTAAAAAAGTGTTTTGACAGATAGGGTATCCCTCTGATTACTATATCAATCAGCAAAACAGCCAATACAACTATTCCAATTAATGTTACACAAAATATTACTCCATGAAAAATGGAATTTTTCATTTTTCTATATTTTATATTATTCATTCATCCACCTACTTGTCTAAATTTATTAAGGGTTATCTCTTCAAAAAGCTCTTCGCGCTAATCAATTTCTAGCTCGTTACCTTGCATTTTTGTTTCTATAAGTCAATTACTATCGACTAAAGCCCCCTAAAGTCAGAAAACAAATTCAAATCCAAACTGCATTCAAAATCTGCTTAAAAGCTTAATTCGCCTGATAGTCGAAGGTTTAACCCGTAATTGACTTTAGTCACTTACGCAACTTTCCAACACAAAAAATCTTTCGGTACTCAAACCTATTAATATTCCTTCCTATACTTATCTACTATTCTGTTAGAAAGAATATTGAGTCCTAATGTTATTAAAAACAGCAATAAACCTACTGCAAACAGAGAATAATACCCAACTGTTCCATGAGGATTGTCCCCCTGACTTGCCTGCACAATAAAAGATGTCATTGTCTGTACACTTTGCAGTGGATTTAGCGTCAAATTAGGCCTTGCACCTGCTGCAATAGTAACTATCATGGTTTCTCCTATTGCTCTAGATATTGCAAGTACAAACGAAGCTGCTATCCCTGAAATAGCTGCTGGAACAACCACCTTCATTGATGTTTCCATTTTAGTGGAGCCTAAAGCTAAAGCACCCTGTCTTAGACTGTCCGGAACTGCTCGCATTGCATCCTCGCTCAATGATGAGACTAGTGGAATTATCATGATACCTACAGCAATTCCTGCACTTAATGCATTAAAAACTTCCGTTTGAGGTATGAAAAACTGTAAAACAGGAGTTATTGTTGTTAAAGCAAAATATCCAAATACTATAGATGGAATACCTGCAAGCACCTCTAATATTGGCTTTACAATCTTTCTAACCCTTTTGTTTGCATACTCACTTAGATAAATAGCAGTAAATAATCCAATTGGTATTGCAATTAAAGCAGCAATAAAAGTAATTAATAGAGTACCACATATTAACGGTAAAACACCAAAGCTAGGTTCACTAAATAGCGGAGTCCATTCCTTTCCAAAAAGGAAATCTGTTATAGAAATCTCAGAAAAGAATCCGACAGAATCCTTAAGTAAGGATACTATTATGCCAATTGTTGTTAAAATTGTGATAATAGCAAATAGAAATAATATATTTTTTGCAATAACATTTGAAAGCTTCATTCTCTTAATTCTGTTCCTGTTTGCTGCTTTTAAACTTTGTAAAGCTTCAGTAGTATCTGTCATTTTTTAGACCTCCTTTTAAAATCAATTACTATCAACCCATTATTTATGAGATGTTAATCTACCATCAACTCGCAGCCAGCAAAAATAATGTTTATCATTTTCAGCTCACATAGTAATTGACGTTAGTAATATTATCATTATTGTATTAAATCTAAAAGTAAACTGCTGTTAATCATTTGTTAATATATTGTTAAATTAAGTGTTAAAAATCAACTTTCACACATAAAGTCTTTCTGCACGAGAGAATTAACTAATGGTTTGTTGCCAATATAATTGTATAAAATTAGTAACTACTAGGAACTAGCAATTATTCATTCTCAGAGTTTTTCACGTTAGATGGCTATATTAATTTGAATAACATATATGTCTTATAGTTACAAGCTCTTATCAGACCAGTTTAAAATCAGCTTGCAAAAACAATAATTTTTATTTTCAAATTTAAGCTTTTTAAAGCTTTTTGAATTAGCTATTTGCCAATGTTAATTTATCATTTATATGCAAATTAAAATCTATATAAATTTAATTTTCTTGTACTTCAGCCCTATTATATTTTGCTTTTTATTTTATGTTGTATTCACAATTAAATTCTCTGTTTTTTATACTAAAAACTCTAATTATGCTAATAATAAATCTAGATATATTTATACTATTAACACTAAGTTAACATAGAATTAAACCTACATTAAAACTATACTGATATTATTGAATTAATAAAAAATTCATTAGATAAAGGAATAAATTTATGACAAATGATTATACAATAATAACGAAAAATTTAGATCTCTTTTATGGAGATTTTCAAGCCCTTAAGAGTGTTTCGATAGATATTCCCAGTAAACAAGTAACTGCCTTTATTGGCCCATCTGGCTGCGGAAAATCAACATTTTTAAAAACACTTAATAGGATGAATGATCTTATTACTAATGTAAAAATTACAGGAGATGTTTTTTTTGATGGTTTGAATGTATATAAGGAATATGATATAGTTGAATTAAGAAAAAATATTGGTATGGTATTTCAAAAGCCCAATCCATTCCCAATGAGTATTTATGATAATATTGCTTATGGCCCACGGATTCATGGTATAAAATCAAAAGCAAAGTTAGATGACATTGTGGAAGAAAGCCTTAGAAATAGTGCTCTTTGGGACGAAGTAAAGGATAGGCTAAAGCAAAACGCATTAGGTTTATCAGGTGGACAACAGCAAAGGTTATGTATAGCAAGAGTTTTGGCTGTTGAACCAGAAGTAGTTTTAATGGATGAACCCACCTCTGCATTAGACCCTATTTCAACAATTAAGATAGAGGATTTGATTGAAGAACTAAAGCAGAACTATACAATAATAATAGTTACTCATAACATGCAGCAAGCAGCTAGAATATCAGACATGACGGCTTTTTTCCTTCACGGGGAAATAGTTGAATTTGGAAATACAAATCAATTATTTAGTAATCCTAAAGATAAAAGGACAGAAGATTATATTACAGGAAGATTTGGTTAAGAGGTGACATTATAATGGTTAGAAATTCATTTGATAAAGAACTTGAGAATCTACAAAATTTAATGGTAAAAATGGCAGGCTTGGTGGAAGAATCCATCGAAAACTGTATAATTGCATTAAGTAAACAAGATGTTGAGTTAGCAAAGCAGGTTTTTGAGAATGACGACATAATTGATGATTTGGAAAACAGAATTGAAAAATTATGTCTTAACTTAATAGCAAGACAGCAGCCCTTAGCAAAGGACTTACGCACCATAAGTACTTCTCTGAAAATTATTACTGATTTAGAACGTATTGCAGATCAAGCTGCTGATATATCTGAATTAACAATTAGAATGGCTAAAACTAAATATATCCAAGAACTCCCTGATATACCTATTATGGCAGAGCTTGCAAAGAAGATGGTATCTAAGGCTATTGAGTGTTATACAAAGCAGGATACTAATCTAGCAAAAGAGGTTTGTGACAGTGATGATGAAGTTGATGATATGTTTTCAAAGATTGTTTTAGAACTTATCAATGCTATTAAAAATAGTCCCGAAACAACAGAGCAAGCTACTGATTTTATGTTTGTTGTTAAATATTTAGAACGTATAGGTGACCATGCTACAAATATCGCTGAATGGGTTGTTTACAATGTAACAGGTTCACACGAGCATTTGGCAAGAACTAATGAACATAATCATTTTGAATTTGGGGGTCAGAATGTCTAAACATAGTATCTTTGTTGTAGAAGATGAAATGCATATACAGCAGCTAATTAAATACAATCTTGAGTCAAACGGCTTCAAGGTTAGTGTTTTTGATAACGGTGAAGATTTATTAGCTAATTGCATAGAAAACATTCCAGACTTATTTATTCTGGATATCATGCTGCCAGGTATTGATGGTTTAGAGGTTTGCAGACGATTAAGGCAAAATAATTCAACTAATAGTGTTCCTATAATTATGTTAACAGCCAAAAGTGAAGAATTTGATAAAGTACTAGGTTTAGAATTAGGCGCTGATGACTATATTACAAAACCCTTTAGTGTTAGAGAATTATTGGCTAGAATAAAAGCTTTATTCAGAAGGGTCAATACTTCTAATGAGCCTAAAACTGATAATATTATTACTCATGCAGATATTACAATTAATTGCACAAGAAGAGAAGTTTACAAGGGGGACAAAGTTATAGAAATGCCCCTTAAGGAATTCGAACTTCTAAAAATGCTAATGATAAACAAAGGTAAAGTTTTATCCAGAGAGCATCTTCTTGATAAGGTGTGGGGATTTGATTACTACGGAGAAACTAGAACTGTTGATGTACATATTAGATATTTGAGACAGAAAATTGAAGAAAACGATGAAAATCCTACACTTATTGAAACAGTTAGAGGCATAGGCTACCGATTTAATGATAAGCAAAGCCCATAATTGAGTCAGTTATTATCAGCTGAAAATCAATAATATCCTTAGAATAGTTATTACTATTCAGAAGTAACTTGATATAGATATTACTCGATTTATCTATATCAAGGTGGTCATACTTGTCAATACTTTGATGCCGATATATTTGCATGATTCAGTAGTGGTTCATATATTCACAAAACTAGATTCAAACAACTATTACTTCCCCATATTGCTGACCCAATTTCACATTAATATATATGAACACCTACAATATATAATTGTAAATAGCTGAAAAGTAACCGATAGTTTAGGTTTGATGCTAGCCTCCACCAACACTGTTAAAAACCCATTGTAGTTTGTTTCTTAAAAAGAACGAGTATACTAAAAATATAAAGGGGGTTCATGGTTCATATCAGTAATTATTTATGACTAGTTCTAAATACTTGGTATGAACGTATTAATGAAGAATAAAATTGTAAAATACACAATTTTACTTGTAATCATAGCAATAACTATAGCAGGTATATTTACGATTGCATTATCCAGATATTTTTATATATATGAAGTCAAAAACAGTTGCGAAAACATAGCTGTTTTGTTATCCTATCAAATTGAACAACAAATAGATACAACATCGAGAATCGAGTATAGCAAACTAGCCAATGATTATGCTAAGCTGCTGAATAAAAAGGATTCTAATGTCGGAAGCTTCTCTCTTGCTTCAAGAATAACAATAATTGACCATAATGGTAAAGTATTGGGTGATTCTGATTCAAATGCCATTGATATGGAAAATCATATAACTAGAAAAGAAGTAAAAGACGCACTTCAAGGTAAATTAGGCTTTGATGAGCGATTAAGTAAAACACTCAATCTTGACTATATATATGTTGCGTATTTTATAGAGAGCAAGAATATAATTGTGAGAGTTGCTGTTCCTGTTAACCAAATAAATTCAATTAATAAGTCATTTTATCTCTATACTATTATAGGCATATTAGTAGGATTATTGCTTACACTGCTTATTTCTCTAAAGGTATCGAGTATTCTTACATCTCCCTTAAATAAGCTTATAAATGTTACAAAAGAAATTGCAAATGGGAACTATAAAAAAAGAGTGGAAATATACTCTGATGATGAAATTGAAGAATTAGCATATACTTTTAATGAAATGGCAGATAAACTTGACAATACACTATGTGGAATATTAGATAAAAATATAAAAATAGACACAATAATTAATAGTATGAGAGACGGAATAATTGCAATTGATACGAACTATAAAATATTGATTATAAATACTAGTGCTTGTGATATTTTTGGAGTTAACTATGGTCCTGGAATAATTGGTAAAAACCTTTTAGATATTACTAAAAATTCAAAAATCAATTCATTTTTAGAAGAAACTATTCAGAATAATTTGGCTCTCACTGATGAAATTACTATTTTTTCCCCTAGAATGGTTAGTAATTTTATTTACAAGGTTTATACTAATCCAATAAAAAGCGCTGAGATGAAAGTCCAGAATGTTGGTGGTGTAATTACTCTGCATAATGTAACCTCTGTAAAAAAACTGGAGCAAATACGTACAGAATTTGTTTCTAATGTTACTCATGAGTTAAAAACTCCATTAACCTCAATTAGAGGCTTTGTTGAAACACTTAAAGATGGTGCTATCGAAGATACCGCAGTAGCTTCAAAGTTCTTAGATATAATAGATATTGAGGCAGAGCGGCTTTACCACTTAATAAATGACATTCTTCAATTATCTGAAATTGAAAGTATGCGCAATGACGATCAAGTTACACAAAACAGCCTAAAGCGTATTGTTGATGAAGTTATACAATTATTAGAGCCTTCTGCTATGAAAAAAAGCATAAATCTTCAGGTTAATATTGAGCCAGACGTAGTAATTCCAGTTAATAAATACAGAATCAAGCAAATGCTGATAAATTTAATTGACAATGCTATTAAGTACAATATTGATAACGGCACTGTCTTTATAAATGCAAATAAATTACAAGGCACTACTACAATATCAGTTAAAGATACAGGAATTGGCATTCCCTCTATACATCACTCTAGAATTTTTGAAAGGTTTTACAGAGTTGATAAAGGCCGTTCAAGAAATATGGGTGGAACTGGCTTAGGACTTTCAATTGTAAAGCATATCGTTCACCTTTATAACGGTGACATCAGCATTATCAGCGAATCGGGCAAGGGTACGGAATTTATTATAAGGCTTCCCTTGTAATACTATTTCGTACAACCTTTATAGCTTAGCTCCACCACCACAAATAGGCTATTTAATATGGAATTTCACATTTTAAATTCAAATTAGTCAAAAGAACTTTTGTATAAATATTTATTATATAAAAGCCAGAGGATTTTTTCCTCTGGCTTTTATTGTGAAGTTTTGTCAAACGTATATATTGTATATTTTTTAGCTTATATACCATGATTACTATGAAATTAACCCATTACAACCTCAACATTGTGTACTTTACCATCATTAAATACTGGAATGATGTTACCAGCAATTTCATCGCCATCAACAACAAGTTTTTTAACACCCTTAGAAACATGGTTAGGATTAGTTATAGAAATTTCAAATGTTGCATTTCTAAACTTTCTGCTTACCTTGTATCCATCCCAATCACTTGGAATACAAGGGTCAATCATTAATCCATTATAATCTGGTTTAATTCCAAGAATATTTTGTGATATAACAACAAAATTCCAAGCTGCTGTACCAGTAAGCCATGAGTTCTTTGCTTCTCCAGGTTTTGCAGCATCCTTACCTGCTATCATCTGTGAGTAAACATAAGGTTCTGTCTTATGAATTTCACTGATTTCCTCTGTATAAGCAGGAGCTATTTTCTTATAATATTCAAAAGCTCTGTCTCCTCTGCCAATTACAGTTTCACCTGCTATAATCCATGGATTATTATGACAGAAAATACCTGCATTTTCTTTATATCCTGCTGGATATGTTGATATTTCACCCATATTTATATAGTATTTAGTGAAAGCAGGGTTATTTAGTACTAAACCATATGGAGTATCAAGATATTTCTTTGCTGAATCAAGAGCCTTTTCAATATAGCCTTTATCAACACCTATTCCAGCCATTGAGCAGAAGCCTTGTGACTCAATAAATATCTTACCTTCTTCGTTTTCATTACTTCCTATCTTTTGTCCGAAGTCATCATAAGCACGAATAAACCATTCTCCATCCCAACCATATTTTAGAACAGCTTCGTTCATTGTATTTACTTCTTCTTGTGCCTTTTTAGCCTCATCAGCTTGACCAGTTAATTCACATAATTTAACATATTCTGGACCGTAGAAAACAAACATACCAGCTATGAAAACCGATTCCGCAACTTTTCCATCCTTACTAGTTGTTGTCTGGAAGGACTCACCAGGAGTATTTGAGAAACAGTTTAAGTTCAAGCAATCGTTCCAGTCTGCTCTTCCAATAAGTGGTAAACCATGTGGTCCTAAATTATTTACAACGTGGTAGAATGAACGCTTTAAGTGCTCAAATAATGTTGCCTTATTATTTTCATCATTATCAAAAGGTACCATTTCATCAAGAATACCCATGTCACCAGTTTCTTTAATATAAGCAACTACACCTGCAATTAACCATAATGGATCATCATTAAAATTTCCACCAATTTCATCATTTCCCTTTTTAGTCAATGGTTGATACTGGTGATATGCTCCACCTGTTTCAAACTGAGTTGCAGCAATGTCAAGTATCCTTTCTCTTGCTCTATCAGGTATTTGATGAACAAAGCCTAAAAGATCCTGGTTTGAATCTCTGAAGCCCATTCCTCTACCGATACCAGTTTCAAAATAGGATGCACTTCTTGACATATTAAAGGTAACCATACACTGATACTGATTCCAAATGTTAACCATTCTGCAAAGTTTCTCATCCTTATGTTCAAGCTTGTATTGAGTAAAGAGGTTATTCCATGAATTCTGCATCTCGTCAAAAGCAGCCTGTACAGCAGCTGGATTGCCTTTAGCTTCAATCATTTCATAAGCTTTCTTCTTGTTTATTACTCCCTTGCTTTCCCACTTGTCATCTTCATCATTCTCAACATATCCGAGTATAAAGTCAAATTCTTTTTCTTCACCTGGCTTGAGATCAACAGTAATACAGTGAGATGCCATTGGTCCCCATCCATGAGCAATGGTATTTGTAGGCTCTCCGCTTATTGGCACTTGAGGAGCTTCAAATCCATTATAAAGTCCAACAAAAGTATCTCTATCTGTATCAAATCCTGTTAAATCAGCATTTACAGAATAGAAAGCAAAGTGATTTCTTCTTTCTTTGTACTCAGTTTTATGATAAATAACTGACTTTTCAACTTCAACTTCACCAGTGCTCAAGTTTCTTTGATAGTTTGTTTGATCATCCTGTGCATTCCACAAACAGAACTCAATACATGAGAATAACTTTAAGCTCTTATTTTCACCTGTAGTATTCTTAACTCTCACTCTATGTATTTCACCATTAAAATTCAAAGGAACGAAAAACAATACTTCTGAGCTTATACCATTTTTACTTCCTGTTATTTTTGTATAACCCATACCATGTCTGCACTCATAGCTATCCAACTCTGCTTTAACTGGTGACCAGCCTGGTGACCACAAAGTACCATTATCATTAATATAGAAGTATCTTCCTCCCATATCAATTGGAACATTGTTATACCTATATCTTGTTATTCTGCGTAAACGCGCGTCCTTATAAAAACAATATCCTCCTGCAGTATTAGAAATCAATGAGAAAAACTCCTGAGTACCTAAATAATTTATCCAAGGATAAGGCGTTTTGGGAGTAGTGATTACATATTCTTTGTTTTGATCATCAAAAAATCCGTATTTCATGTTTTTATCTCCTCTTAATTATTTTAATAATTTATAATGTCAACAAAGAATTTTACTTCTTTGTACATGTCTCTCTAATAACCATTTTCGTATTATAACTATAGCTTTTAAAACCTTTTCTAGTCTTTCTAATATTATAAATGAGTTCCTCTACTGTTTTTTCAACTATATTAAAAATTGGTGTTTCTATTGTTGTTAGTGCTGGCTTTATTAACGATGCGAGAGTAATATTATCAAAACCTATTATTGATATATCTTCAGGAACTCTAATATTATTATCTTTGAATAACTCTAATGCCTCAATTGCCATATCGTCATTTGATGAAAAAAATGCTGATGGTAACTTTCCATTATTAATTAACATTTGTACGGCACTACTTGTTTTAGACTTAATAAAGTCACCCTGCAGAATAAATTCATCTCTAATTTCTAAATTGTGCTTTTTCATTGTATCTATAAAAGCTTTATATCTCTGTCTACCTGAATATGTAGATAGTCTACCTGCTAATAACCCTATCTCTTTATGGCCCAACTCAATAAGATATTCAACAGCTTCCACAGCTCCTTCATAATCCTTTGAGCCTACTACTATTAAGTTTTCATTTTCATATTTATTCATTACTATTTCTTCGGCATCATAATCTATCAATGCTATAGGACAGCCCTTTTGTGAAATCTTAATGAGAGCTTCTGCCTCTCTTTCAGTTCCTAATACTATACCGCCATCAATTCTCTTTTGCAAAAATATCTCACTAACACGCCTATAATCATTTTCACAGTATATTATATTTATTAAAACATAATAGCCCCTAGAATTAGCACAATCAACAACTGCATTAGTAAATTGGTTAAAATAATCATTTTTGTATAGCCTATTTGGATTCTCAGCATCAGCTATACTTACTATAAATAAACCAATAGTATCACTTTTTTTACCTGCCAACACCCTTGCAC